>JAABTU010000208.1 GCA_011389715.1 Desulfotignum sp. | reverse complement strand
TTATGAACGCTGTGCCAGAGCTGCCGCCTGTCCTGCCGGTACCCGGCCATTGATCACCTGCTTTTCCGCAATTTCAGGCCGGGTGACCGATAAAAACGTACCGCAGCACCGGGACATGAAAGGCCAGTAAACCGATTCGGCCCCCATGGCGGCCATGGTTTTTTCAATCAGGCCGTGGTAGCCAGGGAACATCCGGGAAAATAGCTCAAATGGGTCTGGGAAAAAAGTGTCATGGTCTTACCTGCCTGTCTGCTTCTGTTTGAATATATTGCGGATGGCTTGCCTGTCTTTGACCCTGGAGGGCATCAGGTCCAGTTTGCGGCGGGACATCATTTAAAACCCCAGGTCGATATCGGAAAACAGGTCTTTGCTGGCCAGTTTTTACCGCATCATGATCTCCAGCTTGTGGGTCCGGCCGTACCGGGCAATGGAGTCGATGACCGCATTGTGAAAGGAAAGGATTGCGGGTTCGGCCGCTGGAATTTTTTCCCGGATGGCCATCTGCCGCAGCCCGTCCATGACCGTCGGCACATCCACCCCGTTGGGGCATTCCATGGCGCAGGTGTTGTCCCCCACACACCGACAGTCAGATGGTGGAGCAGGACAACGCTTTTTCCTTGAGCCCTAACTGGATCATCCGGATGATCTTGTTGGGCATGTAATCCATGTCTTCTCTGAAAGGGCATCCCCCACTGCATGTCAGGCAGTGCCAGCACCGGCTTACATGGGAATGGCTCAGGTTCTCCACCTGATCGATAAAGTCCCGGGTGGAATGGTTCTTCAGTTCAATGGGCTGCATTGGTTTCTCCTGAAGTCGTTTTCGCTCGTCATGTTCAGGGTCTCAGTTTATCGGTGTCGTGTAACCCCATGATTATTTGTACCACAATGTGTCATTAGGGTTTACGGTGAATTTTGTGAAAAAACAATCATTTTTTTCCAGGCAGTTCCGTACAGTCGGCCGAAGTCAATGGGGTCCGAATAGTTGCTTTTCTTAAGTGTTACTTTGTGGTACCATTTCGGTTAAAAAGACAGCTTTGGAACGAGGAGAAACATATGAATACCATTCCCGGGGAGCTGCCCAAAGACTTGCCTTTTCCCGAACCGCCGGGGTTTTCAACCCCCCGGGAAAAAAAGGCCTACAAAGAGAAAATCAAGGAAAACCTGGCGAAAGAAAATGCCGTGTTGATCGCCCATTATTATACAGACAACGAGGTCCAGTCCCTGGCCGAGGAAACCGGCGGCTTTGTCGGAGATTCCCTTGAAATGGCCCGTTTCGGCAGAGATCATAAAGCCGATACCGTTGTGGTGGCCGGGGTCCGGTTCATGGGAGAGACAGCGAAAATTCTCACGCCGAACAAGCGGGTGCTGATGCCCACGCTGGAGGCCGTCTGTTCATTGGATATCAGTTGTCCTGAAAAAGAGTTCAACGCGTTTTGTGATGCCCATCCGGAGAGGACCATCGTGGTTTATGCCAACACATCGGCAGCGGTCAAGGCCCGGTCAGACTAGGTGGTGACTTCGAGCATCGCCGTCCGGGTGGTGGGGTATCTCGCCCAGGAAGGGGAAAAGATTATCTGGGCGCCGGACCATCACCTGGGGCGCTATGTTCAGAGAGAAACCGGTGCGGATATGATATCATGGCAGGGAAACTGCTTGGTCCATGATGAATTCAAGCACGAGGAACTAATGGGATTGCGAAAAAAATATCCGGACGCCCGGGTCCTGGTCCATCCGGAATCACCCGAGCCGGTCATCGATCTGGCTGATTTTGTCGGCTCCACTTCCCAGATCATCAATGCCTGCAGGCAATCGGGCAAGCAGCGCTTTATCGTTGCAACGGACAAGGGTATTTTTTTTAAAATGCAGCAGGCAGTCCCGGACAAGGAACTGATCATTGCCCCCACCTCCAGCGAGAGCGCGACGTGCAGAAGCTGTGCCCGGTGTCCCTGGATGCAGCTCAATGACTTGAAACGTCTGTCCCGGGTGTTTGATGTGATCGGTAATGAGGTATCTGTGGCTCCTAACATCATCCAAAATGCTTTGATTCCGTTGAGCCGGATGTTTCAATTCATGAAGACCTGATATGTTTTTTGAGGTTGTTTCCCCATTCCCTGATATCTTGCAGCATCTCAAGGGGATGAAAGACCGGAGCAAAAAGGGTGTGCTGCAATTGCAGGCGGCAGCTCAAGCAATCGGTGATAAGGGTTCTGCCGGATTCCATGGATAATTTGTCAAGAACCGGCCGGCCAATGGCAAGGGAATGGTCATGAAAGTTTTTTTTATAGCCTAAGTGACCGCCCATGCCGCAGCATTGCATATCCGAACCCACCTGTTTGATATCTGCACCGGGCAGCGAGCTGATCAACTGGTAATAGGGCTGCCCCATGCCTTGTTCCCGCTGGTGGCAGGGAGCAAAATAGGCCAGAGGCTGTACCGGAACCCGCAAGGCCACAGCCGCTTTTCCGCTGTTCTGAAGTGACAGCAGATACTCCCCCATATCTTTGACTTTCAATGACAGATCAATGCGCTGTAATGGATCGATACCGGAAAAATACCCTTTGTCCTTCAGTATGTTTTGATAAATACTTTTGGGAACAGTGGTGAATGTCTGATCTTTGGATCCGGAAGGCACTTTCATGACCGTTGCATCGGTCCCTGACTGCTGCTGAAACGCATCTGAATAATACGCAGTTTCCACAAGCAGGTTTTTGAAAAAATACCCGCAGGTGGGACAGGAGCAGACAATGTCGTATCCCTCTTGAACACAGGCACCAAGGTTTTCCAGGTTGGCCAGGATCCGTTTTTCAGCCGTTTTCTGGTTTCCCTCCATGATCAGGGGCATGCTGCAGCAGTCCTGGGAAGGAACAAACACCTGGATCCCGTTTTGTTCCAGCATGCCCACCGCGGCTTTGGCCACATCGGGAAACAGATAGCCGGCACTGCATCCGGCAAAATAGGCAACCCTGGGCACGTCCTTTTCCGAGCGTTTTTCCGGTGCGCTTAACCCCCTTTTTTGGGCCCAGGCAAAAAAGCTTTCTTTCGAAAACACGGGCAAAGACCTTTGCGGATGGATATCCAGGGCTTTTTTTGTCAGTGTTGTGACAGGGCCCAGCCGGTTCAGGGGATTGATCACAGCGGAAAACGCCGTTCCCCACTGGCCGGCCTGCCGGGCATCCGACAAAAGCCTTGCGGACAGCGGCGGTTTTTTCTCTTCAGCTCTGGCAGCCTTGGCTTTGAGCACCAGCATCCGGATATCCTGGCACGGGCACAGCCCGCACAGGGTACACAGGTCCACCAGGGATGCCAGGGCCTTTTCATCCGGGGGCGTGCCGGTTTCTTCTGCCAGGTCGTGGAGGCGGTACATTTCAGGAAAAAACAGGCAGTCCTCTTCCATGTGTTCCCGGCATACTTCGCATCCGGACCGGCCGGCGCATTTTTTAAAGATTCCCAGTACCAGGGATGTAAATGATTCACCCATTGCCGTGTGATGTGTTCTTTAGTGATTTTTCCACTTATTTATATCAGTTGCCGGCGGGTATTTTTGACAAACACCAGTCGGGCCAGACCCAGTGACAGGATCAAAAACGATATATCACGCACCAGGGTCAATAAAGTGATGGGATTTTCACCCGGAGCCGCGGAAAAACACCCGCAACTGATATCCAGGCCCCGGGCCAGGTTGAAGAGTGTCAGTCCCACAAACAGGGTCATCAGCCCTGTTGCCAGGGCCGATGCCCCGGCCATCCACCGGTTGATCAGCAGGCAAAAGCCCAGGATCAGTTCCAGCCAGGGCAGTATCAGGGCGGTCAGGTTCACAAGATACCCGGGCAGCACCTGGTAGTTGTAGACTGCCTCGGCAAAAAGGTCCGGATGGATGATTTTGTCGATGCTCGCATAGATGAACACCCCGGCCATGGCCAGCCGGGTGAAATGATACCCTATGGTGAGTATGACATCATGAGATAGTTTTTTTTGCGGCATAGGGCCTCCGAAAGATCAGGATGATTGGGTGGTAACGGGCAAATCGTGTTCCTTCCACAGGGTCCAGCCGTTGACCAGTACCTTGACCCGGGTGAACCCTAAGTCTTTGAGAAGCATTGCCAGGTCATGGCTCAACGGACAGGCTTCCCCGTCGCAGTAGGTGATGGTCATGGCTTCCGGGTCCAGGGTCATAATGACGGTTTCAAAATAATTGTCCACCTCATGCCAGGGCAGGTTGACGGCGCCTTGGATGTGTCCCTGGTCATATTCGACCTGAGTTCGGGCATCCAGGAAGACGGCCGCGTCTTTTTCGAACAGCGCGGCTGCTTCGGACAAAGGAATGGCCATTGTGTCACCATTTTCTGTGGCCAGTTTATCCGCCATGGACCAGGTTTCCACAAAAGGGATCCCGTCCGGCCGGATAAGGTTGACGGCCGCGCCGA
>JAABTU010000207.1 GCA_011389715.1 Desulfotignum sp. | reverse complement strand
CTTCGGTCAGTTCATTGGGTTCTATCATCTCCCAGGCCATGATGGCCCGGGTCAGGGGCCTTTTTTTCAACGCCTGGATGAAACAGGCTGCAAACAGGGACAGCTTTTCATCCAAAGGCAGGCCAGAGAACCGTGCAAGATCGCCGCCGGCCATTTCCAGAGTTGAGGGCCAGAAATCCTCCTGCTGGGCAAATGCAGCTATCAGGCCGGGCAGGCCGTCAAAATACCGGTAGATGAGGACCTTGTCTACTCCGGCTTCTCTTGCCACGGCATTCACCCCCAGTCCTTTGAATCCTTTTTTTGCCAGCAGGCTGCCCACGGCTGAAATGAGTCGGCGGCTGGTGATCTGCCTGTCCCGAATCAGTCCTTTTTTTTCGGCACCCATAGCATCTCCTTCCTTAGGTTATCCCAAGACACAAATTCTTATATCACCGCTTGGTGACATAAGTCAATCTTTTTTTTTGTATTCCGGGACCATCATAATGATAGATTGCAGTGGATTTGAGTTCGGGGTTGACAGCCAGGTGAAAAAAAAATTATCCTTTAAGGCATGGACAAGGAGGAATAAGATGCTGAAAATAATGGTGGTTTTTATATGGTTGGGCATGATCCTGTCCGGCGTTTCCGCGGAGGGGTACGAGCAGAAACGAAAGGAAATGGTGGCCCGGCAGCTCGCGGCCCGGGGTGTTACGCACACAGCCACGCTGGATGCCATGCGCGCGGTGCCAAGACATCTGTTTGTGCCCGATTCCCAGAAGCCTTATGCGTACCAGGACCGGCCCCTGCCCATCGGTTACGGGCAGACCATTTCCCAGCCCTATATTGTGGGGTACATGACCCGGGTGATCGCCCCGGAAAAAGGGCACCGGGTATTGGAAATCGGCACCGGGTCCGGATATCAGGCAGCGGTCCTGGCACAGATTGTAGAACAGGTGTATTCCGTTGAAATTATCGCTCCCCTGGCGGAACAGGCCAAAAAACTTATGGCAGACCTGGCATATGACAATGTAAAGATCAGGCATGGGGACGGGTATTTCGGATGGGAGGAATTTGCCCCGTTTGACGCGATTGTCGTCACTGCGGCAGCAGCGTATGTGCCGCCCCCCTTGATTGCCCAGTTGAAACCGGGCGGCAGAATGGTGATTCCAGTGGGATCTCCCTTCATGACCCAGCAGTTGATGCTGATAACCCGGAAAGAAGATGATATCAAAACCCGGGCACTTTTTCCGGTACGCTTTGTTCCGTTTACCCGCAATGACAAACAGGAATAAAATTTTTCGCCAACTGGTTGCCCTGGGACTGGTTTCTGCTTCGGTCATCGGTTTTCAGCTGGCATTGATGGGATATTTTTCCAATGCCCAGTGGAGCCATTTCGCCTTTATGGTGATATCTGTGGCATTGCTGGGATTCGGGGCTTCAGGTACCTTTATTACGCTGTTTCGTTCCTGGATGAAAGAACATGTTCAGTCGGTGATTCCCGGTGCCATGCTGTTATCTGCATTTTTCATGATCATCTGCATCCCTTTGATTCAATGGGAGCCGGTCCGGCTGGATGCGATGCTGCTGTTTTCTCACCCCGGAAAATGGCCGGGCCTTGCCGCCACATACCTGGTGCTGTTTCTACCCTTTTTTTTCACCGGGCTGGCCATCGGTCTGATGCTCATGACAAATGTTGACCGGATCGGTTTGTTTTATTGTGTGAACCTGCTGGGATCCGGTGCCGGCGGCATGGGAATTTTGTTTTTTTTCCAGGTGTTTTTCCCGTCTCACCTGCCCATGACCATGGGATTGCTCCCCCTGCTGGGATACGTGATTTATCCAGGCACACAATCAGAATTCCGGGACAGCACGCAACAGGGTGCATCACAATTACGGCAATCAACGCCGGGATGTGGTATGAAGGACAAGCCCTCCGGAAGTTCCGGCAGCCGGACTGTCAGAACCCTCAAGGATCTCAGGCTGGCTGCCGGAACCCCCGGAAGGCGGGGTGCCGTGCTGAAGAAACGGGTCTGTTTGCGATATGGAACCCTGCTGGGGATCCTGGGTGCGGCTGGATTTTTTTTCATGAATCCCCCGGTCCTGGAGGTGTCTGAGTATAAAAGTATCAGCAAAACCCTTCAGCTGCCGGATGCACAGCTTATCCATGAACAGCCCACCCCTTACGGTCTGGTCCAGGTGGTATCCTCCCCGGCGCTGCGTTACGCCCCCGGTGTCAGCCTGCAATACCGGCAGCCTGTTCCACGGGTGGATGCGGTGTTTGTCAACGGGGAGTGGGCCGGTCCGGCAGAAAACGACTTTACATCACCCGGAAAAAACGATCATCCGGAAAAGAATCCGGATCCGGGCACGGAACATATCTACGCGTACACCCCTATGGCAATGGCATACCGGATGCAGCAGCCCCGGACCGTATTGTGTACATCTGCCGGCACCGGCAGCCAGGTGTCCCATGCCCTGTACCACAGCCCGGTCCGCATCACTGCCCTGGAGGACAATCCGGTTATTCCCGGCTTGATAAATGATATTTATGGGCCAAAATCGGTGTATGCTCACCCAAAGGTGGATCTGGTCCCGGTTGATGACTACACCTATCTGCTCTCATCCCAAAAAGAGTATGATCTGATAATACTGCCGGTGCTGGATGCGTTTGGCGGATCATCCGGTCTGCACGCCCTGAATGAACAATATCTTCTGACCAGGCAGGCCTTTGAACACATGTGGGAGCGCCTGACAGACAACGGCATGATCAGTGTGTCCACCTGGATGGATTATCCGGTCCGCAATCCGCTGCGCCTTTTGGCCACCCTGGTGTCGGTGCTGGAAACGGCCGGTATCACAGCTGTGGCCGATCATCTTGTTTCGGTGCGCTCCTGGAACATGGTCACTTTTGTGCTGAAAAAATCCCCTGTCACATCCCGGGAAACAGCGGTGATCCGGGAATTCGCACGCAGGATGAACTTTGATCCGCTGCTGCTCCCTGACATCACCTCCCAGGAACAGATGCGGTTCAACCAGCTGCAGGACCCGGCGTTTCTTTCGTTCGTGGATCAGTTGATGTCAGATAACAGACAGGCATTCATCCGCAATTATGCGTTCAATATTGCTCCGGCAGTGGAGGACCGGCCCTATTTTTCCCAATTTTTCAAACTGCGGCACCTGGGTCGTCTGGGAACATTTTTTTCCATGGCCTCCCAGCCGTTTCTGGAACTGGGCTATCTGCTGCTGATAATGACACTTGTCCAGGTCACCTTTTTTGCGGTGATACTGATTGTGCTGCCCCTGGCCGTCCGAAGCCGGACCGGTTCACACAAAGGGATGGCCGCTTCCCACAGGGGATGGACCCTGATCTATTTCAGTGCCCTGGGCCTGGGATTCATGTTTATCGAGATGGTCCTGATCCAGCGGTTCGTGTTGTATTTCGGCAACCCTCTGTATGCGGCGGCCGCGGTGATCACCGCTGTGCTGGTGTTCTCAGGGGTGGGCAGCCTGATCTCTTCAGCCCTTACCGCATCCCGGCGCACTCTCATGACCTGTCTGGCCGGGGTGGCTGCCGGGGTCCTGTTGTATGCCGGCCTGCTGACCCCGCTGCTCAAGCAGACCATCCACCTGGCATTTCCCTTGAAGATGGTATGTGCCCTGGTGTTTATCGCCCCGTTGTCCGTATTGATGGGCATGCCGTTTCCCCTGGGGCTGCGCATGGCCCGGCAAACCAACCCCCTGAACATCACCTGGGCATGGTCTGTCAACGGGTGCAGTTCGGTGATCAGTGTTGTGGCGGCAACCATCATCGCCATTGAATGGGGCTTCGGGGGTGTCATGGCCATGGCTGCCTGCATGTATATTACGGCATGGGCGGCCACAAAAAAAATTATTCGTGGATGGTGAAACCGTATTTGTAAGGATCAATGTCATCTGCGACAAATTGATGGAATCCGGTGATGAAAGCCTTTCCGGTGATTTCCGGCACAATTGCGGGCAGGTCGCCCACCCGGGTTTGTGCAGCGATTTTCCCGGTAAACTCGGTACCGAAAACACTGCGGTATATATAGGGTTCGCCGGGTTTCAGCAGGCCTTTGTGGTGGAGAAATGCCATTTTGGCACTGGTACCGGTACCGCAGGGGGACCGATCGATCTGTCCGGTACCGAATACCACAATATTGCGCGGCGGGCTGGTGTGCTCATATATTTCCGTCAACGCCACCTGACCGGGCATGCCGGTACCGGGATGCACCGGGGTGAACTGCTGGTTGACAGCTCTGCGGATGGCCAGCCCCAGGGCTTTTAATGCATCGATATTGGCCGGCTCCACGGACAGCTTGAGAATGGCCGCATCCACCAGGGCAAAATAGTTGCCTCCATAGGCAACATCCACCGGGATGGTGCCTATGGGAGGTAGGGATATTTCCAGTGATGCACAGAAAAACGAC
>JAABTU010000206.1 GCA_011389715.1 Desulfotignum sp. | reverse complement strand
TCATAACATGTCCTGGTTGTTTTTGTAATAAGTTGACCGGATAGTAACACAAAATTTCTAAAATTTAATTGCCTTTATATATTTTTCTAAGTTAGTGCAATATTTGGCTAAGAAAAAATAAAAAAACTATTGACATCATAAAAAAACTTTTTTAAATTCAAAAATAGAATGTTTGTTACTATTATAGTAATTTAATGAACATTACAATCAAATCGTAAAAAAGGGGGAAGTTGTCATGAAAAAATTGTTCGCTTTATTAACACTGGCCGTGGTTGTATTTTGTTTTACAATGCCTGCCCAGGTATTTGCAGCAAAAGTATTGAAACTGGGCTTTGGTGATCCCATCAACTCCGACCAGGGGGCCATTGCCAAACAATTCAAGTATTTAGTGGAAGGGTACACGGGCGGTGAAGTGGAGGTTCAGCTGTTTCCGGGCAGTGCCCTGGGAAATGAAACCGAAATGCTGCAGAACACCCGCAGCGGGGAACTGGATTTGTGCATGCTGTCGGTTCCCAACCTGTCGCCGTTTTCCCGTAAGATCAATATACTCACTTTTCCCTATGTCATTAAAAGCTTTCGCGATGCCGTGACCATTACCACCGGGAAACTGGGCCAGCAATGGAATGATATCCTAAAAAAAGAGGCCGGTATAAGGATCCTGGCATGGACCTATTCCAATTTCCGCCATCTGACCAATTCCAAACGCAAAATCACCAGTATGGCTGATCTGGAAGGGCTCAAGGTCCGGGTTCCCCAGAATGCATTGATGATCGCCTCCTATAATGCCTGGGGAGGGAATCCCACCCCCATGGCATGGCCGGAAACATTTACCGCGCTGCAGCAGGGCGTGGTGGATGGTCAGGACAATCCCTATATTGTCAACTACACCATGAAGTTTCAGGAAGTGCAGAAATATATCACCCCGCTGCATTACCAGTTTTCTCTGCAGCCCATGATTATCGGTGAAAAACATTTTCAGAAAATGGATCAGAACCTCAAGGACATTCTAGTCCGGGCAGGCCTTGAAGCCCAGCAGTACTGTGTGCTGTTCCAGAAGGAAGAATCTGATAAAGCCCTGCAGGCAATGATAGACGCCGGTATGGAGTACAGCGAATTTTCCGACGAAGACAAGATGATCGAAGTGGCCAAGGAAAAAGTATGGCCCGAATATTATGACAAAGTCGGCGGCAAGGAAGCGGTCATGGAGGTGGTGGCAGAGCTTGAAAAAGCAGAAAAAGCCAGACAGGCCCAATAACAGCCACCCTGCTGATTGACGGTTGAAACTACAGGAGGGTGCCTTGAAAAACAGGGTACCCTCCTTAAAAAAAACTTTCAAAAGAAGGAGCACAAAGGTGAATCTCAACAGCGTCCTGAAAAACTCGATCGCTGTGCTGGATAATATCGAAGGATATCTGTGCAAATTTTTTTTAAGCTTTTTTGTTATCCTTCTGTTCTTTCAGGTGATCATGCGGACCATTTTCCAAAATTCTCTGGCCTGGAGTGAAGAGGCATCCCGGTTTGCGTTTGTCTGGTTCGCCTTTCTCGGTGCATCCTATGCAGCCCGGCTGGGGGCACATAACCGGGTCACCTTTCAGTTTAAACTGTTTCCGAAAATCGTGGGCGATGTGTCCCAGCTCATTGCAGACGGCATATGGCTGGTGTTCAACGCCATCATGACGGTCAAAAGCATTGAAGTCATCCGGGATATGATGGAATATCCGTTTTACTCGCCGGCCCTGGATATCCCCATGCAGTATATTTATATGCTGTTCCCCTTCACATTCATTCTCATGAGCATCCGGATTATCCAGGTCAATATTTTAAAACATATTTTAAAACGGGAAATTGCAGATGTTGATGATATCTCTTCTGATCTGGAGGATATCAAACGGGATATGAAAATCGAACCGGAAAATGACGGACTGGACAATGACAGGGGGGATAAATGATTTCATCGGTATTGTTCGGAGCGTTCGGCATTCTTCTGGTGATCGGCGCCCCCATTGCAGTGGCTTTAGGCATGGCTGCCATGGCTGCATTCATGTCCATCGGCAAGGATGTGACCACCCTGGTCCAGATTGCCTATAACGCGGTCAACTCGTTTCCGGTCATGGCTTTGCCGGCCTTTATTCTGTCCGGGGCACTGATGCAGGGATCCGGTATTTCCAGACGTCTGGTGGCAGTTGCCGAAGTCCTGGTAGGCCGTATGTACGGTGGCCTGGGCGCATCCACCGTGCTGGCTTGTCTGTTTTTCGGGGCCATATCAGGCTCCGGCCCGGCCACAACGGCCGCCGTGGGCATGCTGATGATTCCGGCCATGGCCAAAAAAGGATATGACCGGGGGTATGCCTCGGCTGTCACCGCCTCCTCCGGGGGGCTGGGCATTGTGATTCCTCCCAGCATTCCCATGGTGATCTACGGGGTGACCGCCAGCGAGTCCATTACCCAACTGTTTATTGCCGGGGTGTTTCCCGGTCTGCTGATCGCATCGGGCATTATCATACTCAATTATATCATCAGCAAAAAAAAGGGATACAAGGGAAATAAAGATGACTGGTCCGTGAAAAAGACCCTGATTACCATCAAGGATGGATTCTGGGCCCTGATGGCGCCTGTGGTTATTCTCGGTGGCATCTATTCCGGATTTTTTACCCCCACGGAAGCGGCCATTGTGTCCATATTCTATACCCTTTTTGTGGGGATCTTTATTTACAAGGAATTAAAGCTGCCTGCCATTTTCAAATCCCTGGACTCCACCACCTGGCTGTCGGGCAGGGTGCTGATCATCCTGTTCACGGCCCAGGCATTCGGCCGTCTGCTGGTGCAGTATAAGATACCGGATGCCATTGCCGCCTGGCTGCTGGCCCTGACCGGGAATGTGTACATTATCTGGGCGCTGGTAATTATTTTCCTGATCATGATCGGCATGTTCATGGAGACCCTGGCTACCATCATGCTGGTGACACCAGTGCTTTTGCCTGTCATGACAAGCCTGGGGGTGGATCCCATCCATTTCGGGGTAGTGCTGGTGATGTGCTGTGAGATCGGTTTTGAAACACCGCCTTTGGGAGAAAATCTGTTTATTGCATCCGGCATTGGAAAGGTGAGCATCGAGGAGATATCGCTCAAAGCCATCCCGTTTTCCATTGTGGAGATAGGAGCTGTTTTCCTGGTGGCCTATATTCCGGGTTTCTGCCTCTGGTTGCCCAAGGTTTTGGGGTATTAATTTTTCAAAAAAAGGTACTATTTTTGTCATCACAGGTAAAGATGGATCCAGCAGGACAAATACGGTCATTCACACATTTGGTTAAAAAAAATTGAAATGGAGAGCATTTCGCATGCAGCATATAAAAAAAGCATTGAAATCAGCTGAATCCCACAGCGAAGAGATCCGGCCCATTGTCCAGGGCCTTCTGGATGACATCAGAAAAAATCGGGAAAAAGCAGTGCAGAAACTGGCACTGAAGTTTGATAACTGGAAAGATGATTTCATTCTGAGTGATGAAAAAAAACAGCAGTTGATAGACACAGTGCCGGACCGGGTCAAAGATGATATCCGGTTTGCCCACCGGCAGGTGTCCGCCTTTGCAAAAGCCCAGAGAGACAGCATCCGGGAGTTTGAAACCCAGGCCTATCCAGGGGTGCGCCTGGGGCAGCGGATCATTCCCATGGAGACGGCCGGGTGTTATGTGCCCGGGGGGAGGTTTGCCCATGCCTGTTCCGCCATCATGAGTGTGGCCACGGCAAAAGCGGCCGGAGTCAAAACCGTTATTGCGGCCTCTCCGCCCCGGGGGACCAGTATCGATCCGGCCGTGGCCTATGCCATGGATGTGGCCGGGGCAGACATCATCCTTGAGATGGGCGGGGTGCAGGCCATCGCCACCATGGCATTCGGGCTGTTTACCGGGCAGCCGGCCAATATCCTTGCAGGCCCGGGCAATGCCTATGTGGCAGAAGCAAAAGCGATCCTTGCCGGATCCGGTATGTGTGCCATAGATGTGTTTGCCGGCCCCACAGAGTCGGCCATCATTGCCGATGACACCGCAGATCCCATGACCATCGCCGTGGATCTGGTATCCCAGGCCGAACACGGGCATGATTCTCCGGTCTGGCTGTTCACCGATTCCAGAGAACTGGGGGAACAGGTACTCAAGATCATGCCCCGGGTGATTGAGGACATGCCGGATCCGGATGTGCCGGCATCATCATGGCGGGATTATGGTGAAATCATTCTTTGTGAAAACCGGGAAGAGATGGCCGCTGTCAGTGACCAATATGCGGCTGAGCATATCCAGGTGATGACCCGGGATCCGGCGTGGTGGCGCAGCAACCTGAAATCATATGGTTCGCTTTTTCTGGGGGAATACTGCACGGTTCCCCATGGAGACAAATGTTCCGGCACCAACCATATCCTGCCCACCAAAAAGGCCGG
>JAABTU010000205.1 GCA_011389715.1 Desulfotignum sp. | reverse complement strand
TGCAGGCTTTAGCCCTTTTTCAGTTAAATACCAGAAAGATGCGGGATACTCATGGACATATTTTGTTTTTTTCCGATGATTCATCAATACCGCTGTGAATTGGCATGCCATGGTTCCAAACGTTTCACCAGTAACAGATCTGAAAGTATATCGATATAATGGCTCACTGTTTTGCCATCAATTTCAAGGTTTGCCCCCAGCTTTGAATAGTTCACCGGTTCCCCCTGCAAATGAGCCAGCATGGTCCACAGGCGACGCATCCTGGTTGCCGGTACACGAAACCCCAACTGTTGTTCCGATTTCAATAAAAACAATTGCAAATAATAATAAAATTGCCGTCGGAATTCGGGTGATGAAATTTTATATCTTGATGGCTGAACTGTTAGCACATGTCTCCCCCCCTGCCTCATTGTTGCCGACTGTCTTCATCTGTCTGAAAAAATGACCATACCAGGTTTTGGATAGCTTGGTATTCATTATTTTTTCAGCCTCAGAAAACTCATGCACGGATAATTAACCTTGCTTTTTATCCGAAACCATATCCAGCAATTCCCGAACCTTTGCCGTCATGTCCGTCATGGAAAACGGCTTCTGGATAAATGCCACCCCGTCATCCAGCACCCCGTGATGGGCAATGACGTTGGCGGTATAACCGGACATGAACAAAAGTCGGATGCCAGGGTAAAGCGCTATAATTTTTCCGGCCAGGTCCCGGCCGTTCATCCCCGGCATGACCACATCGGTCATAAGCAGATCGATGGCACCGGAATGGATTTTTCCCTTTTCCACTGCCTCTGCCGGTGTGGCTGCGGGTATCACGGCATAGCCTTTTCGTTCCAGCATCATGCGGGTCATTCTGAGAATGGCGGGTTCATCTTCCACCAGCAGGATGGTTTCAGTGCCGCCGGCGGCTGTTTCTCTCTCAGGCACGGCTGTGGCAACATAGTTATCGTCAACAAGCCTCGACAGATAAATATTGAAGGTGGAACCCTGGCCTGGTTCACTGTATACATTGATGAAGCCGTTGTTCTGTTTGACAATGCCATACACGGTGGCAAGCCCCAGGCCGGTGCCCTTGCCCAACTCCTTGGTGGTGAAAAACGGTTCGAACAAATTGTCCAGGGTGTGTTTGTCCATGCCGCAGCCATTGTCGCTGGCTGCCAGCAGCACATAATCGCCGGGGATAAAACCAGAATGTTGTCTACAGTATTCCTCATCAAATGTTTTTCTTCCCGTCTCTATGGTGATTTTGCCTATGCCGTCAATGGCATCCCTGGCATTTACACAGAGATTGGCAAGGATCTGGTCGATCTGGGACGGGTCCATTTTCACGGGCCATAACTGTCTGGCCGGTAACCATACCAGATCGATGTCTTCGCCAATAAGCCGGCGCAACATATTCAGCATATTTCCCACGGTATCATTCAAATCCAATTGTCTGGGTGAAATGATCTCTTTTCTGGCAAAGGCCAGCAGCTGCTTTGTGATATCAGCCGAACGCTTGGCTGCGGTTTGGATTTCTTTCAGGTCGGAATACAGATCATGATCTTCATCTGTCCGGAGCATTGCCAGTTCCGTGTTGCCCAGGATCACCCCCAGCATGTTGTTGAAGTCGTGGGCCACACCGCCGGCAAGTCGACCCACGGATTCCATTTTCTGGGCCTGGGTAAGCTGGGCCTGTAACTTTTTGTTTTCCGTGATGTCGCTGATAATCGATAACAAAAGCATCTGGTCTTTTATCATTATCGGTGCTGAATGGGCCTCCACATCCCGGGTTTTCCCATCCGCCAAAACATGCTGGAACTCAAATCGGGTGGTTTTCCTGGTGACAGCCTGCTGCATCTGTTGCGCCACTTGTTCCGGTGACAACCGATTCAACTGATGAATCTTCATCTCAAGCAGTTGTTTCAAAGAATACCCGTAATACTGCTCCGCCGCCTTATTGGCATTAATGATCCGACCGGTCAGAGGGTCGATGAGCAGCATGACTGCGCTGTGCTCTTCGAACATTGCCCGGAACTGGGCTTCACTTTGTTCCAGCTGGTTGAACAGGATTGACTGGGGCTGGGTCAGGCCGGAGCGAATCAATGCCCGGTAAATACAATAAAATGAAACAATTTTAAAAAAATGACCAATCAGGTTTGACAAGCCATAAACACTGACGTAGAAGGTAAATGCAATTTCTGCGCAAATAGTCAATATAATGGAGAGTACAATATACCGGTATACCTGGGAGTCAAGGTCAGCCTTTTTCTGCCGGAGAATCATCAGGGCAATCACCAGGATGGCGCAGATGATATATTCACTTGCTTTCTTAAAAGCCGTCAGTCCGATACCGTCAATATAGCAGGCCGGAAAAATTTCCCAGTACAGAATTGACAGAAGTCCGGCAAGGGTTATGAATGAAAAAACTGCAACCACCCGGTATGGGTTGATCTGTCTGAAAAAAAAAAATGGAAATAATAACAGAGAGATACTTTGCATATAGCGTGCCAGAATCCACAATTGTGTGGCCGGGTTGGCCCCTCTTTCCAATTCAAAGATACCCATGCCGCTGTAGGCCAGGGTGTGTGCCAGATCAATACCACCGACAAACAGAAAGGCAATCCCTATAAATACCAGGGCTTTGTTCTCAATGAGGTCCTTTGTATTCCAGAGAATACCAAAAAGGCTCCAGGCCACAAGAATAGCAAAAAGCTCAGCCAGGGTATGAAACATCAGATAATTTATCCGGCTGATGATAAATAGGGTCAACAGGATGAGGCTAAATATCGGGATAACCCCCCATATTGATGGCTGTTTTGCCGTTCGCCTGGAAACAAACAACAGATCTTTAGCCATGTGCTCTTCTTTATTTATAAGCATTTTCTATCTAATTTTTTCCTGTTATCTAATACTTTCTGGATTTTTTGGGCGATATCCCTTATCACAACTGGTTTCATCAACAGACCCCCCGATTCCCAAAGATTTGATTTTTGCATCGGTAAACGAGGAGGTTTTTCATAAAGCAGCCTGAGCAGGAATTCACTTTACTTCAACGATTTCCTGGAAGATTTATATTCGGATTCGCTTTTTATCAGTTCCTGATCCCATCTTTTCTAACTCCTCATATGTGGGTTTTGCTTTTACTGTCATACAGCACCTCGCTGTCTATCATGGATTCTGCAAAACCTCAACCATCTTGCAACCATCATTTCTAAACAAATCGACCATATCAGGTTTTAAATAATATTGGTATCCACAATTTATCCGGTCCGTGAATATTTTCGTTTTGATAATAATACTTAACTCTTATCAGTGGCCATATCCAGCAATTCCCGCACCTTTTCTGTCATATCCTCCAATGGAAACGGCTTCTGTATGAAGGCCACCCCGTCATCCAGCACACCGTGATGGGCAATGACGTTGGAGGTATACCCTGACATGAACAAAAGCCGAATGTCCGGATAAAGAGCGGTAATTTTCCCGGCCAGATCCTTTCCGTTCATCTCCGGCATGACAACGTCGGTCATGAGCATATCAATGGGATCGGAATGGTGTGTTGCTTTTTCTACGGCCTCTGTCGGTGTGGCTGCGGACAGCACGGTATACCCTTTTCTTTTCAGCATCATCCGGGTCATCCTGAGAATAGACTGTTCATCTTCCACCAGCAGAATGGTTTCTGTTCCCCCGGCGACGGCTTTTTTATCAGGGACGGCCGTTTCAGTGTCTTCATCGCCAACCAACCGGGGCAGATAAATTTTGAAGGTGGAACCCTGACCTGGTTCGCTGTAAACATTGATAAAGCCGTTGTTCTGTTTCACGATACCATACACTGTAGAAAGCCCTAAACCCGTGCCTTTGCCCACTTCTTTGGTGGTAAAAAATGGCTCGAACAGATTGTTCAGGGTGTCTTTTTCTATGCCGCAGCCATTGTCACTGACCGCTAACAGCACAAAATCCCCTGGTATAAAACCAGGGTGTTCTCTACAGTATTCCTCATCAAATGTTTTTCTTCCCGTCTCTATGGTGATTTTGCCTACGCCGTCAATTGCATCTCGGGCGTTGATGCAGAGATTGGCAAGGATCTGGTCGATCTGAGTCGGGTCCATTTTCACGGGCCATAACTGTCTGGCCGGTAACCAAGACAGATCAATGTCTTCGCCAATAAGCCGGCGCAACATATTCAGCATATTTTCCACGGTATCATTCAAATCCAATTGTCTGGGTGAAATGATCTCTTTTCTGGCAAAGGCAAGCAGTTGTTTTGTGATATCAGCCGAACGCTTTGCTGCGGTTTGAATTTCTATCAGGTCGGAAACCAGATCGTTTTCTTCACCCGCCTTCAACAGTGCCAGTTCCGTGTGGCCCAGGATCACCCCCAGCATGTTGTTGAAGTCGTGGGCCACACCGCCGGCAAGTCGACCCACGGATTCCATTTTCTGGGCCTGGGTAAGCTGGGCCTGTAACTTTTTGTTTTCCGTGATGTCGCTGATAATCGA
>JAABTU010000204.1 GCA_011389715.1 Desulfotignum sp. | reverse complement strand
TTTACTGGAGGAGTGCTTGAAGCTGCTGCAGTAGCACAGGCCATAGAGCATTATATTGATAAAGATATTGCTGACTTGGAAGGAATCGTTTCAAAAATGAAACAGGTTGCAAATAACTGTGGTTCTGTATCAGATCAAGCTCCATTGGATAAAGCTTTCCATGATCTTCTTTTTTCCCGCATTGACAATGAATTAATTGTAGAACTTTGCCGCCGAACATGCCAAGGAATTTCAAAATTTCTCCTATACAGACAGTGGGTTAAATTGTTTCCTGCAATAAGAGTCTACGAACGACATAAAGAAATTATTGAAGCATTAAAAACAAAAGACCCCCAAGTTATTGAGTTTGTGATTAGAAATCATTATATGGAATCGGGTGAAAGGATGTCTGTTTTTGGCGTAGATGTGTATAAAGAATAAAAATCAAAACAATTCTGACCAAATAACAATTGATCTAAAATTTACACTAATATTTCAAAAGAGAGGATACAAAATGAATTTTACAAAATTTCCCAGAAGAAAATATTTACAAGGTCCAACACCTATTGAACCCATGCCGGCATTAAGCAAAGCACTTGGGGGAGATATAAATCTTTATGTGAAACGTGATGACCTGCTTCCTGGTTGTGCTGGTGGGAATAAAACCAGAAAACTCGAATTCTGCATGGCAGATGCTCTTGAGAAAAGAGCAAATACTATCATTACCTGTGGTGCTGTCCAGTCAAACCATGCAAGACTGACCGCCTCCTGGTCTGCCAAAGAAGGCCTCGATTGCCACCTGGTCCTTGAAGAGCGGGTTAAAGGCTCTTATAAGCAAGAGGCCAGCGGAAACAATTTTTTGTTTGAACTGCTTGGTGTTAAAAGTATTACTGTTGTTGAGGGTGGTTCAGATATGATGGCAGAGATGGGTAAAAAAGCTGATGAGCTTACCATTGCTGGTAAAAAACCCTATATCATTCCAGGTGGAGCCTCTAATACGATCGGTGCCACAGGGTATGCAGCCTGCGCTGAAGAAACCATGACCCAGCTCAATGACATGCGGCTTAAAATAAATCACATTGTGGTGCCTTCCGGGTCTGCAGGCACCCACGCAGGTATGGTGGTCGGCATGACAGGTGTAAACGGTAATATTCCCATTAGTGGCGTGAATGTATCAAGAGCCAAAGATATTCAGGAAGATATTGTTTACAAACTGGCAGTGGATACAGCGGAAAGACTTGATGTAAAAAGCGGAGTTAAGCGGGAAGATATTGTATGTTTTGACCAGTATGTCGGCCCTGGCTATTCTGTACCGACAGATGCTATGGTTGAAGCAGTGAAGCTCTTTGCCAAAAATGAGGCTATTCTTCTTGATCCGGTATATTCAGGTAAAACAGCTGCAGGCCTCATTGATATTGTGCGTAAAGGTCATTTTTCGAACGGATCTAATGTATTGTTCCTTCATACTGGCGGATCACCTGCCTTGTATGCTTATATGGATACGTTTAGGCAGTAAAAAATGCTAAATTTAGGAAGCCTTTCAGCCCCCTTCTTTATACCCGGAAGAACCAAAATGGCAGAAAAAAATTGTTGAGATGTTCTTGGAGGAATTGTTCCTGAAGCAACTTTAGATTTAATGCATCGCATTATACATCTGAAACCTGCGTTGGATGATATTGATCATATCCATTGTATTATTTGATCATAACCTAAAGATCCCATCCAGGATAGAAGCTATCATACAGATACCGGGATAAACCGTTCAATGCAGTAATGCCCTGTCCGGCATTGGCGCAGGCAACAACCTGTTTTTATGAATTTTTTACAATCCGGACGATCTCTTCGGCCAGTACCTGGGAAGCATCAATGGTGTCAAGGGGCAGGTCTCCGCCCAGGGCGCTCAGTTCCGTGCACGCCACAATGGCCACCCGGACGCCCTGGGCCTTTAAATACTGACAGACCCGGGCATACTGCAGGTGAAGATCCGGGGAAATGCGGCCGGTCTTCACCTGCCGGATGATACGGAAAAGAAGGTCCTGGCGTTCGGGATCCGGCCAGACTTCCGTCATTCCCAACGATTCAAAGCCTCTGGTGTAAAGCTTTGTCATGGCCACGGCAGGAGAGGCCAGCAACCCGATCTTTTTCTCTTTGCTATACCTTGTTTTCACCTGTTCCACCACCCGGTCGACCATATTGACAACGGGTATGTTGACCGCCTGCTGCACCGCAGCATAATAATAGTGGGCTGTGTTGCAAGGGATTACCAGAAAGTCAGCGCCCCAGGCCTCCAGCCGCCGGCCCATGTCTGCCATGACCGGCCCGGGGTCTTCTCCGTCCCCTTCAATAATGGCTTTGATCCGGGAGGGCACCTTGGGGTTGTTGTCCACAATGCACCGGATATGGTCCATATCATCTGTGGCCGGGGTCAGGCGGATGATACGCTGCATCAGATCCACCGTGGCCTCAGGTCCCATCCCGCCGATGATGCCCACGATTTTTTCTTGGGTCTGTGTCATGTTCTCTGCTTTCCTCTTTCTGCCCCCTATTTTCGAAAAGTATCCATATAGGCATACAGGGCAGGAGATCCCCCGGTATGGAGAAACAGCACCTTGGATCCGGGGGCAAAATGGTCTTTTCTGATCAAATCAATCAATCCGGCTGCGGTCTTGCCTGAATAGACCGGGTCCAGGAGAATCGACTCGGTCTGTGCAAACAGCTTTACCGCTTCCACCATGGCTTCTGTGGGGATCGAATATCCAGGCCCCACATACTGGTCAAAACACACAACTTCCTTGCGGTCAATGGCGGTATTTACGCCCAGTTTTTCTGCTGTTGCAAGGGCCAGTTTATATACGATTTCCTCCTGGATATCCTTTTTTCTGGACACATTGACACCGCTGACCGGGATATTGCTGCTGGAGCCCACCATACCCACAACCATACCGGCATGGGTGCCTGCAGATCCGGACGGCACAACAATATGGTCAATATTCAGGTGCATGTCATTAAGCTGTGTCATTGTTTCTGCAGCACACGACACATATCCCAGCGCACCGATGGCATTGGATGCCCCCCCTGGAATAATATAGGGATGTCTGCCTTTTGCCTCAAGTTCGGCAGCTTTTTTTTCCATGGCACCCATCATATCGGTTCCGCCGGGCATCACCTCGATGCTTTTTACCCCCATGAGTTCAAACAGAAAATTGTTGCCACTGGCCTCTTTTTTATAAGAGCCTTTCACCCGCTCTTCCAGCACCAGGTGGCAGTCAAGGCCTTCTTTCACCGCCCATGCCAGGGTCAGGCGGCAGTGGTTGGACTGCACCGCACCGCAGGTGATGATGGTGTCCGCCTTTTTTTCCATGGCATCGGCAATGCAGAACTCCAGTTTTCTGGTTTTGTTGCCCCCGCCTGCACCGGGAAGCAGGTCGTCACGTTTCACATACAGGGTGATATCCTTACCAAGACGTTTGCTTAACGCCGGCATGGGCTCGATGGGTGTGGGGGTGTGAATGTATTTTCTTCTGGGAAATTGTGCAAAATTCATGGGGAATTCCTTTTTATTAAATTCAGGGTTTCGGGTAATAAAAAAACATCGTAGATTTCTTATGCAGCCTCCCGGGGCAATATCCGGTCAGCCACATCTGCAATTATCTGTGCGATCTTCTCGCAGTCTGCCAGATCAAAGGTCAGCGGGATTCTCATATCGCACATTTTGAACAATACTCTGTCAGTATTGGGCAAATCGGGCAGATTGTCAAAATATTTCCAGCTGGTATAGGCGCTGGTGAACCCCACCGGCTTTTTGTTGCCGAACCATTTGAGTTCAACGCCCCGGGCCAGACAGGTATCCAGAAACCGCCGGATCACGGTTTCATTATCCGTATCCAGCGTGAACTGAATGGAACTGCCCACATACTGTTCTTTTGGGTCCCGCTGCGGACAGTGAATGCCCGGTATCTGGTTCAGGCGGGATTCAAGCAGGCGGTATCTGCGGTTCCATCTTTCGCACTGGGCATCAAGGGTCTGTATCTGAGGCCGCAATATGGCGGCCCGCAAATTGTCCATGCGGCAGGAGTAGTTGGGAACAATCTCTCTTATGGCATCAAACACCGCGTCATCCGGTCTGGAAAGGTGCCGGTCATAATTCATGTATGACCCGGAATAGATGATGGCCTTTGCAACGAGGTCCGGGTCATCGGTCACCAGCAGTCCGCCTTCACCGGAGTTGATGTGCTTGTAGGTCTGGGTGCTGAAACAGGCTGCGGCCCCGAAGGTACCGGATAACCGCCCGTTCCACCTGGCCCCCATGGTATGGGCGCAGTCTTCGATCAGGGTAACATTGTTCTGCGTACAGATATCAACGATTTTATCCATATCGGCAATGTGTCCCCGCATATGGGACATCATGAAC
Organism: Desulfotignum sp.; assembly: GCA_011389715.1. Lineage (GTDB taxonomy): Bacteria > Desulfobacterota > Desulfobacteria > Desulfobacterales > Desulfobacteraceae > Desulfotignum. The sequence continues at coordinate 92 of JAABTU010000204.1, read as the reverse complement.
CATTTGACATCATCGGGCTTTGCTTTGGCAGCCAGATCATCAAAATCAATGGTATAATCATCGGTGATCTCCACCAGCACAATCTTTGCCCC
>JAABTU010000203.1 GCA_011389715.1 Desulfotignum sp. | reverse complement strand
TCAGGCAGACCCCGCCCAGGGTCTCATCCTTTTCAACGACAGCGGTGTCAAAACCCAGCTGCGCTGCACGCAGGGCTGCAGAATAACCGCCCGGCCCCGATCCGATGACCACCACATCGTAGGTATTTTTATTTTTCATGGCTACACCTCCAAAAGCATCCGTTCCGGGTTTTCAATACAGGCCTTTATCTGTTTGAGAAAGGTAACGGCTTCCCTGCCGTCCACGATGCGGTGGTCATAGCTTAAGGCCACGTACATCATGGGCCGGATGACCACTTCATCATCAACCACCACGGGCCGTTTTTCAATTTTGTGCATGCCCAGAATGCCGCTCTGGGGCGAGTTGAGAATCGGGGTGCTTAAAAGGGAACCGTAAATGCCGCCGTTACTGATGGTAAAGGTGCCACCTTGAAGATCTGCCAGCGCAAGGCGGTTGTTCCCTATTTTTTCCACAAAATCGACAATGGCCTTTTCAATCCCGGCATAATCCAGCCGGTCTGCATGGCGGATTACCGGCACGACCAGGCCTTTTCCCGATCCAATGGCCACCCCCACATGATAGTAATGATGATAGACAATATCGTTGCCGTCAACAAAGGCATTGACCTGTGGACATTGTTGTAATGCGGCAATACAGGCTTTGATAAAAAAAGACATGTATCCTAACGACACCTGGTGCTTTTCCTTGAACGGAACCTTGTATGCCTGGCGCAGGGCCATGATCCGGCTCATGTCGATCTCATTGAACGTGGTCAGCATGGCTGTGTTCTGCCGGGCTGTGAGCAGGTGCGCAGCAATTTTGCGGCGGATGGGAGTCATGGGCTCCCGGGTAACGGGTTCATCAGGTTCCACGCTGTCCGTTTCTGTTTTGGCCTGTTCGATTTTGTCCGGCTCAGCCTTTTCCCGTGCAGCCTTGTCCGGTGAAGGCGTATCCGGTTCATCTGCCCTGTCGCCTGAAGACTCTATAAAGAGCAAAATATCGCCCTTTGTGATTCTGCCGCCCGGTCCGCTGGCCGTGATATCGGACAGGTTGACCCGATTTTCCTGGGCCAGGCGCCGGACAGACGGGGCTATATTGTCTTTTGGCGTGGCTGCATCCTGCGGTTTTTCCGCTGGTTCACCGGTTTCTCTGTTTTCCGGAATTTTTTTCTTTTCAAGTTCGTTTTTTTTTGTCTGATCGGTCATCTCTTCTTTTTCAGATGGCTGGGGCACTGTTGGGGTATCTTCTTCGCGTTCCTGTTCCCGTGGCTTTTCAGATCTTTCTTTTTGTTTTTCCCCGCTGGTTTCAATCACAGCCACAACCATACCGATGGACACGGTCTCGCCTTCCTTTATCTTGATTTTGAGTTCCCCATCAGTGTCTGCCGTCACCTCCAGGGTGACTTTATCGGTTTCAATGACAAACAGGGGATTATCTATTTTAACTTGGTCACCGTCATTTTTCAACCATTGGACCAAAAGGGCCTCTGTTATGGATTCGCCAACGCTTGGAACTGTTACGTCACGTGACATGATAACTCCTTTAAAATGCGGAAAACAAAGCAGTCTGGCTTTACACAGGCCGGGATCAAAGCGTTAATGCCTTTTTTATAATCGCTGCCTGTTCCTGTTTGTGAATACGTGAAAAACCTGTGGCAGGAGAGGCTTGTGCAGGTCTGGCCAAGCAGTGGACAGAATCACCCACCAGTTTTTCCAACCTTGAACGGATGAAATCAGCTCCCCCCATGTTGGCAGGTTCTTCCTGTACCCAATACCACTGCCGGGTATCCTTGTATTTGGAAATTGTTTTTTTCAACAATTGCTCCGGAAACGGATAAAACTGTTCAATCCGGATGACAGCGATCTTGTCCTGCGCCGATTCAGACCGCTGCTGCAAAAGATCATAATAGATTTTACCGCTGCACAACACCACGCGGTCCGGACGCTTGTCCTTTTCAGGATCATCCAGGATTTCGCTGAAACTGCCCGAAGTCAGTTCTTCCAGCGCTGAAACCGCCATGGGATGCCGCAGCAGGCTTTTGGGGGTCAGGATAACCAGCGGTTTTCGAAATGACCGAACCATCTGGCGCCGGAGCAGATGAAAATACTGGGCTGGTGTGGTGGGGTTGCAGACCTGGAGGTTGTCATTGGCGCACAACTGGAGGAAGCGTTCCGGCCGGGCGCTGGAATGCTCCGGCCCCAGACCCTCATATCCGTGGGGCAACAGCAGAACCAGACCGTTCAGACGCTGCCATTTGGTTTCACCGCTGGCAATATACAGATCAACAACCGCCTGGGCATTGTTTATAAAATCCCCGAACTGGGCCTCCCACAGGGTCAGTACGTCGGGTCTTGCCACGGCATACCCATATTCAAATCCCAGAACGCCGGCCTCAGACAGAAAACTGTCATAAATCCTGTATTCTGCTTGCTCCCGGGCAATATGGTTCAGCGGAATCCACAGTTCACCGTTGGTAATGTCCCGGATCACGCTGTGGCGCTGGGAAAATGTTCCGCGGCCGCTGTCTTGGCCGCTCAGCCGGATGGGAATACCCTGGGACAGAAGGGATGCAAATGCCAGTGCTTCTGCTGTGCCCCAGTCAATCTCTTTGCCCGTTACTACCGTGTCAAGCCGTTTCTCCAGCACCCGGGCCAGTTTGTCGTATATGGCAAACCCCTCCGGAACTTCATACAATTTCCGGGAAAAAGCCGTCAATTTTGATCTTTCCACAGCAGTATCTGCCTTTTCATGGGAATAGCTGCCGGAAATACTGTTCCACTCCGGATAAAACCTATGTTCCGGAAAAGTGCACGTGGTGCCCCGGACATCGGCAAAGGCAGTTTCCATGTCCTGTTTTGCAGCGGCTGAAATCTCCTCCAGTTTTTTGGAAGAAATAATTTTCTCGTTGATCAGCCTGTCAGCGTATACCCGGTCCAGGGGTTTTCGTGAGCGGATGCGCTCGTACAGCTGTGGCTGGGTAAAATAGGGTTCATCCCCTTCATTATGGCCGAACCTGCGGTAACAGACCGAATCTATCACCACGTCCTTATGGAAATTCTTGCGGTAGGCTGCTGCCAGCTGCACCACATGAAGGGCGGCTTCCGGGTCTTCGCCGTGAACGTGAAAGACGGGGACCATGAGCATCTTGGCCACATCCGTGGAATAGCGGCTGGAGCGGGCATTTTCAGGCGTAGTGGTGTATCCGATCTGGTTGTTGATGATCACATGAATGGTCCCGCCGGTGTGAAACCCCTTGAGCTGTGACATGTTCAGGGTTTCCGCAACAATGCCCTGGCCGGCAAAGGCAGCATCGCCGTGGAGCAGCAGGGGCAGGACCTGGTTTATGCCCTCAGCACCAGCCATTTCCTGCCTGGCCCTGGCAAATCCCTGAACCACCGGGTCTACAGACTCCAGGTGGCTGGGATTGTCCAGAAGACACACCCGCAGTTTTTTTCCGCTGGGGGTCTCAATATCTGCAAGATACCCGTTGTGGTATTTTACATCCCCGGCACCAATGATATCTGCAGGGTCATAACAGCTCTCAAAGGCTTTGAAAATATCCTCATACGGCCTTTCAAGCACCTGGGTCTGAACGCTTAATCGTCCCCGGTGGGCCATGCCCAGGATTACTTCCCTGCAGCCGGCATCCGACACCCGGCTGAAAAGCGCATGAAGCATGGGAACGATCACTTCAGCGCCTTCCAGGGAAAACCGGGTCTGTCCCGGGTATTTCTTATTCAGAAACCGTTCAAACAAACCGGTGCGGGTCAGTTTTTCCAGCACCACGGTTTTTTCTCCGGCGGAAAGTACAGGACGGTTCTTTACAGACTCCATTCTTTCCTGGAGCCACCGCCTTTCCGCCGGGTCCTGCAGGTGCATGTATTCCACGCCGATGGAACTGCAATAGGTTTCCCGGAGCTGGCTGATAATGTCCCTGAGCCGGGCCTGGCCCGAGTCGGAAAATCTACGGGTGTAAAAAAAAGTATCCAAATGGTCCGGCGACAGACCGAATGCGCCAAGATTCAGCAAAGGATGGTCCGTGGGGCAGGAAGAAAGCGGGTCCATGCACGCCATCAGGTGGCCCAGGTCACGGTACCGGTATATCAGTGATTCCACACGGGACTGCTGCAGGGCTGCATCCGGTGTGCAGGCGGTTTCTTCACCTGCAGGCCCTTTATCACCGATCTCAAATCCTTTAAAGAAAAACTGCCAGTCACGGGCAACGGCGTTTGGATCATCTTTCCACTTTTTATACTGGGCCTCAATAAATTGCGCATTCCACATGTCGGTTGTTGCCATATTTGTCTTTTCCTTTCAGGAAAACATAGATACTGCACCAAATGATTTGCCGGATTTGTGAAATGTCAAGCGCATGTGCCCGGATAATGGAAATATCCGGGCTATTCATTTATTGCTTGTGTGTATAATATGTCATGGCTTTTGGCAGATAATCTTGTATCTTCGCGATCCTTGTTGCGTGTGCGGGATGTGTGCTTAAAAATTCCGAA
>JAABTU010000202.1 GCA_011389715.1 Desulfotignum sp. | reverse complement strand
GATACATGCGGATATAAGCACTGTATACACGCATTTTTCCAAGGTGCAGGCCGTACAGTCAAGATATACCAAACGGCAGATTCGTGACATTGTCGATGAGCTGATTCGAACGGGCACGGTTGAAGTCGATGTGTTTGACCGGCTTCCGGAAGACTCTGCCGGCCAAGCCATGCAGGCGCTGGTGGACCTGGTGAGTGCCAAGCTGACAGATATTATTTTTGATACCACAACGGGATTTACCGCTGTTCCGGAAAAGGAAGTTGCCGTTGAAGAGGGCCAGATCAAAGGCCGCCAGAAGAAAGGATGGTTGGCAAAACTGTTTACCGGCACTGGTAATCAAAAATATTACACGGATGATCAGTATGTTCTGAAGATGCGGGAAGACATAAATCGGGCCGTTTTCAGTATCAATTTGACCCGGCGCTCCGTGATCAGGGTGCCGGTTCATACAGCGGGCAATATTTCCGGCCTTTACCAGGAATTCAAAGATAACCCCCGGGTGTTTCGGGTGGTCAACCTGGCCGACCCAGCGTTTCAAAAACGGGATATTTATTTTTGTATTGACGGCGATTTCAGCGGGGCTTTTGAAGACATCATGAATTTTGCCGGGGTGGCGGTGCGAAAAGCTTACAAAGGCCACGCCGATGCAACCGGTGAGATGCTTTTCACCCGGGAAGACATACGGGAAGGCCGGTTCAGTAAGTTCTGGACCTATGCCCGTCTCGGGGAGGCAGGTACGGATTGGCTCAATTACCAGTACCGCACCAACTGGAGCATCCAGGGCAGGCATACTGTCAGCGCACCTGCTGATAACGAGTCCTGGATTTCCGGCAGCGACCCCATGGTCACAATTGCTCCGCCGTTGAGAAGACTTGACCTGGAGATAGATGCGGACCGTTTTCTTTTTGAAGATGCCGGCATCCGCAGCGCCATGCTTGAGACGCGGTATGGTGTTTTTGGACAGGTGAAAACAAAGCGTCTGGCCGTGATGCGGGCGATTGACGCAGACTCTTTCGATACCGCGGTGGTTTTTCATGATCCTGACGTCCATGTGGAATACCGGGTGAACTGGTATTCAAGGGCTGGCAAAAAACTCGAGGGGGAATGGATCTCCCTGGAAAGTTCATATCTCGTACTCACACCGCCGCAGTTATAGATGTGTATCAGCGAGATACAGGCGGTCGGATTTCAGGATATGCAAATGAAGTTTGTAGAACTGGCTGATGAGAAATAGCTGATAATTTAAATGGGGGTGTAACCATGCTGAAAAAAATTCTGCTGATATTCATCACGGCAACCATTGCTTTTTCATGGGCGGACAGGGCTGCGGCCCAGCCTTTTTTGTTTGGAACAAAGGACGACAGAAAAATTCATGAATTGGGGCTGAAGCCTTCTGCACTGCGTCCCTCCCTGACTGTGCCATCTGCTGGATCAGTCAAAGAGGTCGGGGGGGTGCAGTACGGCCGTCATATTGATGTGAAGCTCAAAGACGGCAATACAGTCCGCTGTTTTCCTGCTGCCACAAGGGACCCGGCCGTGCAGTCCAAAAACTATTATTACCTGCCGGCCAGCCCCCGGATCAGCCGCCACCCCGACGGTACCCCAAAGTTTTCTCTGGTCCGGTTCGTTACGGACAAAACTCTTGACGAAGGGGGTGTGGAAGGCGCCATCATCCATTTTCTGGTGGAATACGGTCTCACACAGGACCAGCAGCAGGAAGTCCAGACAATGCTTCGCCGGCAGATAAAAGGGGCTGTGTTAAAAGGCGCTGTGCCCCTGGAGGCAGGTGCCGAGGGTAACAGTTTTCATGTGGTTTCAGCCACGCTGACGGACGAGGGGTTTACCTCCACCCTGGTCACCAGTGGCAAGGCCCCGGTCATGGAAGGACAGGCCGTTGCCGTTGCCGCCCGTCTGGACGCCTATGGGGCCACCCTCCTTGCCAAAAGCCTGGAACAGCCCACCACTGACATTTCTGTTGTTTTTGACCTGAAATATGTGGTGAAGCTACCTGCGTATGATGTAAAAATTGTCATCGATTACGATCAGTATCATGAACTGCAAGAAGAATACATCCATACACGGGACAAAACGACCAAACGCAAGCGCTATTGGAATCCGAAATGGTATAATGTGTTTAATGTCAGCACCAGAAAGGCGACTACACTGGAAGAAACGGAGCAACAAGAAGCGATCGATTTTCTGACGGAAACAGGCGTGGTGACTTTCGACTATGACCAACTTGTACCCGATGCTGACAAGGAGATCGTGGAAAGCGGACTTTACAAACTGGTGCTGGAGTCATTTTTTGATATGCAAAACCGCCTCGGTCAACCCTCGGAAGAAGAACTCACGGGAGCAGAACCGGATGAAACAGATCAAGAAACCGCAGAAGAACGGCGCAAGCAAGCCGCTAAAGTCAAGCATTACCGGTACACCGTATTCCAGCGAAAAGAGATAGCACGAAAATCGACACAGACCCTTGAACTGAAAAAATCGATGGCCCGTTATGAACAGCATACCATGACCGGGAACGTGGGCGTCTGGTACCAGAAGTTTAAAGACAATCCCAAGGTGGTGGCTGAAGTCAACCTGGATGATCCTTTTTTTCAGCGCCGGGAAGTGCGGTTTGTTATTGACAACGAGGCCTATGACATATTCAAACAGATGGTGAACTATGCCACGGTTCAGATCCGTGTGCCGAGAAAGAATGAGCGCCCCTTTATTGAAGAGGTGACCATTGATCGTGAACATCTTGAAACAAACGGTCAGACCGCGACCCGGACTTTCGCCCGGATGGGGGATGATGCCCAGACCTATGAATACGCCACCCAGTGGAGTCTGCGGGGCGGATACCTTTATCCGAGAGACCCGAAATGGCAGAAAGGGGAACTCATGGCCGTGACCCTGGCCGCTCCGGTGCGGCCCATGGTGGTGGAATCGGAAGCGGATCTTCTGGAGCTGGAAGACATGGGAGTGGCACGGGTGAGTGTTGAATTGCGTTACAACAGGTTCGGTAAACTGTTTACCGACCAGAGAGGTTTGTCTCTTTCTCCGGGGGTCGGTGACGCGGTGGTGAACCATGTTATTTATCATGATGCAGACAGTGATACGGTGGAATACCGGCTCGTTTACTTTCATAAAAAGCTGGGGCGGATTGTGGATGATCAATGGCGGCCGGTGCACGGTGCCTATATTTATTGCGCACCCTCAGAGCTGCTTGTCAACAAGGTGAAAGCATTGATCGGCTCATGAAAATAGCTGTTCACAGATTGGGATAATTAGAGAAGCAGAACCTGACCGTAAATGTAAGGGTATCCCCCCCCCTCATGTCATTACGAGGGGGGTCTGTGATAAATTAAAATCCAGACAGGAAAACGGTCATGTCTGACCAGGGGACTGGCAGTAACAAAAGCTAATTTATGTTAGATGTTTCCAGAACAACTGATACAATACTGATGGTAAGGCCCCATGACTTTGGTTTCAATGAGGAGACCGGTCTGGACAATGAATTCCAGAAACGGCCCACAGACTCTGAAAAACAGATCAATGAAAAGGCCAATGCCGAATTCCAGGCCATGGTGGATACCCTCCGGGCCAGCGGCATTACCGTGCTGGTGCTGGAAAAACCAAAAACTCCCTATCCCCGGACCCCGGATGCGATTTTCCCCAACAACTGGTTTTCCACCGAACATGACGGCACGCTGATCACCTATCCTATGGCTGCGGTCAGCCGGCGGTATGAACGGCGGCCCCTGGATGTGGAAAAGCTTCTTGTGGCCAATGGATACAGGATCCGTAACGTCATCCATGTGGGGGCGCTGGATGAGCAGGAGCGGTTCCTGGAAGGCACCGGTTCCATGGTGATAGACCATCGGGAAGAGATTGTGTATGCGGCCCGTTCCCATCGCTGCCACCCGGACCAGTTTGACAATTTCATCCGCCTGCGGTTCTACCGGGAGGGGATCCTTTTTGATACCCGAAGTTCCAGGGGAAAACCCGTCTACCATACCAATGTGATCATGAGTATCGGAGAGCAGTTTTCTGTGATCTGCCTGGACTGCATAACCGAAGCGGACCAGCGCAACCGGGTCAGAACGTCGCTGGCGCGGTCATTTGAGGTCATTGACATCTCCATGGATCAGATGGAACACCATTTCTGCGGCAATATCCTCCAGGTGAATGCCGCCGGCGGAAGTCCGTTCATCGTGATGTCCCGGCGGGCCTTCACAGGCTTTTCCCCAAAACAGATCCGGCACCTGGAACAATATGGAACTATTCTGCCCGTGGCCCTGGATACCATTGAATCCGTGGGCGGGGGAAGCGCCCGCTGTATGATGGCGGAAATTTTTTCATGAAAAAAAACTGTAAGCGGAAGGGATAACCATGACGGTAAATATTCATATGCATCTGGTGCACCGGCAGCACACCGATGGCAAAAAGATCGTTGAAGTCCAGGGGGATACCGTGGGCCGTGCTTTGGCAGATCTGGTCCTGCAGTACCC
>JAABTU010000201.1 GCA_011389715.1 Desulfotignum sp. | reverse complement strand
GGGGTCATTGAAGCACAAGACGGCGTTGAAGCCATGAGGCTATTTCAAGAACATCAAAATGAGATTGATTGTGTTCTTTCTGATTTGACCATGCCCCGCATGAATGGATGGGAAACTCTGACAGCATTACGCGAAAAGGGGACTGATGTGCCGGTTATACTGGCCAGTGGATATGATGAGACTACTGTCATGGCAGGCGACCATCCGGAACTTCCCCAAGGCTTTTTGAATAAACCATATTCAATGGCTGCGTTGAAAGACGTGCTGCTGGAAGTAATAAGGCTTTAATGAGAACAAGAAGCTGGCAGGTGGGAATTTTTATATACAACCCTTCCTGAGCTTGGCTTGAAAAATACAAAAAATAGTGGTTTTGCTGGGTCAATGATCATCCCATGGCTGAAAATTCAGGAACAGAAAAGGTTTTTGATACCTTTACAATCCAAAACCTGATATGGTCGAATTGCTGAGGGATGATGGTAGCAACATTCAGTCCTTTTTAAATGGAATGTGTATTCGGTTCATCAAGGATCTGTCCCTTTTTCTGGAAAGGCTGGGGTAACAGCGGAAAAGCCAATTCCATAGCTGCTGTAACCGGGGCTTGCAGGAGGAAAATCAGCAGGTACCTGTACTTTTTTTTGGTATGATATATGAGTAGAATAATAATTCATCAAAGGGGGGAGGATGAATATGACTATTCGGCTATTATGGTTCTTCCAAGCTTTCAGTTGTGGGGCAATCGGGGTGCTGGTGCTTTTGTTTTCATCCGGAACAGCCTGGTCAGGGGATCTGCAGCTTTTCCGCATCGGAACTGGGGGGCAGCTGGGTGTGTATTATCCCATAGGCGATGCACTGGCCAGGGGAATTTCGTCTTCCGGATCTGCGGATAAAATGATCGCTGTGGCCCAGACATCGGGTGGCTCTGTGGCCAATGTGCGTGCCCTGATCCTCGGGGACATTGAGGCCGGCTTGGTCCAGGCTGATGTGGCCTTTTGGGCTCTGCGGGGGGAAGGTCCTTTTGTCGGTGAAAAAGGGTGGCCGGTCAGGGCATTGGCCAGTCTGTATCCGGAAAGTCTGCAGATTTTGGTCCGCCGGGACGCCGGAATAAAAAACATCAATGATTTCAAGGGTAAAGCCATCTCACTGGATGAGGCCGGGTCCGGCACCCTGGCGGTCATGCGAATTGTTTTGGACGCCCATGGCCTGACAGAGATGGATTTAAAACCGGTGTACCTGAAACCGGAATTCACAACTGAGCGGCTGGTCCGGGGAAAGCTGGACGGTATCTCCCTGGTGGCCGGCACACCGGCCCAGGCTATTGCGGACATCATTGGCCCGGATTTTTCATTGGTTCCCATTGAAACACAGGTTGCCACAGACATCTCACGCACCCATCCCTATTTTGTGCCAGGCGTCATCCCGGCAAAAACCTATCCGGGCACCTCCGAAACCCCGACGTTGCAGGTTCATGCACTTTTCCTGGTCCGGGAGGATATGAGTGCCGACTTTGTTTATCAACTGATGTCTGCCATGTGGAATGAACAGACCCGTTCTTTGTTGCTGGCATCTCATTTTCAGGGCCGTTCCATCACCCGGGAATCCGCACTGGATGGCCTGACCGTTCCGCTTCATCCGGGCGCGGTCCGGTTCTATCAGGAACAGGGAATGCTGGAAGGGGAAGACGGCACGCAGTGAAGCCATCCCCTCATAACACGGCAAAGGTGAACTGGATCTTCATTGCTCTGCTGTTGACCCTGGTCCTTTCTGCCGGAATATATACCCGCCTGACCCTTAAGACTGTGGAGCGCACACTTCCCACCGTGCTTTTGGATCAGCTCCAGTCCCTGAGCCGGATCACCCGGGGGCTGAGTGACGTGACCGCTTTCATGGCTCTGATTCAGAAAGATCCTGACCCTAAATCCATCACCAGCCTGGTAAATCAGATCGATGAGGTATTCATGGATCTGATTGAATTGCGTGATACCTATGTTTTTGACAATCTGGTGTATGCGGCGGCGTTTCACGATGCAGTGGCGCCATCCCTTGTTGATGCCCGTCTATGGATGACCCAGGGGGTATCAGGATACGACCCGGATTCTCCTGCCACCTTGAATATTACCCATGCCCGACTGCGCTCCGCTCTGGGCAGGGCCTGGGATATCCGAAATGATTCTCATACGGTGGCCCAAGCCATTCTCGAAGAACAGCGGGTGCGCTTGGAAAAATTTCTGGTTGGCGTTAACTTGCTGATGTTACTAATAGTTTTCATTTTTCTGCTGGTATCGGTTTTAATAATTCGTCAGCAAAAGCTTTTGCGCAGTGAATCTATTGCTCATTTTCAGCGCAGACAAACAGAAAAGATTCTGCGGCGTAGTGCAGAGCGTGCAGTCAGGCAGAGACAGGCCATTGCTGAATTGGCACTGGATTCAACCGTGCATTCCGATGATATTAACGCAGCACTGGCCAGACTCGTGGAGACAGCCGGGAAAACCATCCATGTCTCCCGTGCAAGTATCTGGCGGTACAGTGAAAACAACCGTTTTCTTGAATGTGTGGCGTTTTTTGGGGTTGATTCGGGCCGGGTGACCATAGGGATGCGGATGGATACTGCAAAATTTCCAGACTATTTTTCTGCCCTTAATCAAGAAAACCGGATTTTTGCCGAAGATGCTATGACAGATGCCAGAACCCATGAAATGGCGGAGACCTACCTGGTTCCTCTGGGGATCACCTCCATACTGGATGCAGGCATCATAGTCCAAGGTGAACTCATCGGTACCTTTTCCCTGGAACATATCGGGGAAAAACGCAAATGGCATTCTGACGAAGAAGCTTTTGCCAGCACATTGGCGGGCATAGCGGCAAATGTGATTATCGATGATGAGCGGCGCCGTCTGGCGGCCCAGCTTACTCAGGCCCAAAAGATGGAATCCGTGGGCCGCTTAGCCGGCGGTGTAGCTCATGATTTCAACAACATGCTGGGGGTGATTCTGGGACATACGGAACTGGCCCTGTTGCGAACAGATGACAAACACAAACTGTGTTCCGATCTGAATGAAATTCAGAAAGCTGCAAAACGGTCGGCAGATATCACGAAGCAGCTGCTGGCCTTTGCCAGAAAACAGGTCATTTCTCCCAGACAATTGGATTTGAACGATACAGTGGCGAGCATGCTCAATATGCTGCGCCGGCTTATCGGGGAAGACATTGATCTGTCATGGTTACCCGCCAGACAGTTATGGCCCGTCAAAATGGACCCCTCCCAGATCGACCAGATCCTTATCAATCTATGTGTCAACGCCCAGGATGCTATTACCGGTGTGGGCAAACTCACCATAGAAACAGGAGTGAAGACTTTTGATCCAGCCTATTGTGCAGATCATCCCGGCTTCATCCCCGGTGATTTTGTTCTGCTGGCAGTCAGTGACAACGGCTGCGGTATGGACAAAGACACTCTAAACAATCTGTTTGAGCCTTTTTTCACCACCAAGGACGTGGGCAAAGGCACAGGTCTGGGGCTCGCCACAATCTATGGGATTGTGAAGCAGAACAACGGCTTCATAAATGTTTACAGCGAACCCGGTCAGGGTTCCACGTTCAAAATTTATCTGCCCCGGTTAGTTGCCGAAGAAGACACCGACAAGACAGTTCCTGAGAAAAGGGCAGCTGCCGGAGGGACTGAAACCATTCTGCTGGTGGAAGATGAACCCACAATTCTCAGGATGACCCGGATGATGCTGGAAAGGAAAGGGTATTCGGTTTTACCGGCTGCCACACCTGGTGAGGCGATAGACTTGGCCAAAACCCATGCAGATGAAATTCATCTTATCATGACGGATGTGGTCATGCCGGAGATGAACGGCCGGGATCTGGCTGAAAAAATCACCGTGCTTTACCCCGGTATCAGCCTGCTTTTCATGTCAGGGTATACAGCGGACGTAATTGCAAATCAGGGAATGCTGGATGCCAAGGTGGCATTTATCCAAAAGCCGTTTTCCATGGCGGATATGACCGAGAAGGTGCGGGAAGTTTTGGATTCTGCTCCGAATAAAAATTAAGGATCCACTTCATGAGTTATCACTGCCCCGAAAAATTTCTGATACCAATACAATCCGAAACCTGATAATGTCGAATGGCATGTAATGATAAGGCAAATCTTTGTGATCGCATGGATAATCAGCCACATAAATCTTGGGTTGGATGGCTTAATAAGCCTTATCGTTGAATTTTTAGATTAATGATGAGGATTCTTATGCGATCCGTAAATTAAATATTATATGAGTTTAAATATAGCTCTATGACAATTTTACCATCACTCTACGGCTCTTTTTTGGGGTTTGCTGCGATATTTATATGCATCGGCATTGGTATGTTTTTTTTGCGCAATGCTGCGAGCGGAGAAGTCGGTCCAGGATACTGGGCCGCGAGCTTCTTCTTAAACAGTGCGGGCTTTGTGTTCTGGGCAGGTACGGTCAAATATAACCCATGGCTGTTCTTTAATGCCG
>JAABTU010000200.1 GCA_011389715.1 Desulfotignum sp. | reverse complement strand
AATGTGGTGCCCATGGAATATTACCAGGCAGTGGCGGAATTGCTGGCATATGTCTACCGCCTGAAAAACCGGCAGGGATAAAAAAAGCCAAATATTTGGCACAGGGTGTCAAAGAACAACTATAAACAGGGGCGTAAATGGCTGCTGCACAAGAAATCGGAATCCTGGCAGGACTGAGAAGAGAATCATCAGATATTTTAATGATCGTTGCCTTTATCGGCATTCTCATGGCAATGATCCTGCCTTTGCATCCCATGATTTTGGATTTTTTTCTGGCCATGAATATTTCTTTGGCAATCGTGGTGCTCATTACCACCATGTACACCAAAGCCCCCCTGGAATTTGCCATTTTCCCCGCCCTGCTGCTGGTATTGACCTTGTTCCGCTTGTCATTGAATGTGGCGTCCACCCGGCTGATTCTTCTGCACGGCAGTGAGGGTCCCATGGCAGCCGGGGCCATCATCATGTCATTCGGCAGTTTTGTGGTGGGCGGCAATTATGTGGTGGGACTGGTTATTTTTATTATCCTGGTATTGATCAATTTTCTGGTCATCACCAAAGGTGCGGGCAGGATTGCGGAAGTGGCGGCCCGGTTCACCCTGGATGCCATGCCCGGCAAACAGATGGCCATCGATGCTGACCTCAATGCCGGGATGATCGATGAAATCGAGGCCGGAGAAAGGCGCCAGGCCATTGCCCGGGAATCTGAATTCCACGGTGCCATGGATGGTGCGTCCAAGTTTGTCAGAGGAGATGCCATTGCCGGTATTATTATCACCTTGATCAATATCGGGGGCGGGTTCATCATCGGGGTATTGCAGCAGGGCATGGAAATGGGAGAAGCCCTCACCAATTATACCCTGCTGACCGTGGGGGACGGTCTGGTATCCCAGATCCCTGCGCTGCTTATATCTGCCGCAGCCGGCCTCCTGGTTTCCCGGGCAGGTTCTGATTCCCGGATGGGCAAACAGTTTGCCGCACAGCTGCTGTCCAGTTCCACGCCGGTATTTATTGGTGCGGTGATCATTTTCTGCATGGGACTTATCCCGGGGCTGCCGTCAATACCGTTCATGACCCTGGGCCTGGTTATGGGAACCCTGGCCTGGTATTTTCTGCGGGCAGATGAAAAAGAAGAGCAGGATGCACTGGTGGAGGCAGAAGCAGCCGCAGCAGCAGAAGAAGCAGGCACCGGGGAGCCGGAAGATGTGGACTACCTGCTGACCTTGGATACCATTGAACTGGAGGTGGGATATGGCCTGATTCCCCTGGTGGACAAACAGCAGGACGGCACCCTTTTGGGGAGAATTCGGGCCATCAGGCGCCAGTTTGCCACGGAGATGGGCATCATTATTCCGCCCATCCATATCCGGGACAACCTGAATCTGAGCCCGGCCCAGTACCGCCTGATGATCAAGGGATTTGAAGCAGCCGGGTCCGAGCTTATGGTCAATCACCTGTTGGCCATGGATCCCGGGGGAGCGGCACAGAAAATCGACGGGATTGAAACCATTGAACCCGCATTCGGGCTGCCCGCCTTCTGGATCCCTGCGGACAAGGAAGAAGAGGCCAAGTTTGCCGGGTATACTGTGGTGGACAATTCAACGGTCATTGCCACCCATCTGACGGAAATTGTCCGGAACAATGCCCATGAACTGCTGGGCCGCCAGGATGTGCAGCACCTGCTGGAAAACCTGGCCAAGACAAATCCCAAGGCAGTGGAAGAGCTTGTTCCCAACCTGCTGTCTGTGGGCGCGGTCCAGAAGGTGCTCCAGAATCTTTTGCGGGAAAGAATATCCATCCGGGACCTGCTCACCATTGTGGAGACCCTGGCCGATTTTGCACCCATGGGCAAAGACCCGGATCTGCTTACGGAGTATGTGCGCCAGCGCATTTCCAGGTCCATGATCGCCCCGTATCTGTCCGAGGGAAAGACACTCCAGGTGCTTACCTTGGACCGTCAGCTGGAAGAAATTCTTACAAAAAACATCAAGCGCACGGAGCACGGATCTTATCTGGCCCTGGACCCGGTTATGGCCCAGGAAATTGTACAGGCAGTGACAAAAGTGGTGGAAAAAATGCTGGCAGTGAACACCCAGCCGGTTGTCATGACCACCCCGACCCTGCGCCGCCATTTCAGGAAACTGATAGAACCTTCTCTTCCGACAGTTTTTGTGATATCCCATGCTGAGATAGCGGATGAGATTAATCTCAAGGCCAGTGGAAAAGTGAGTCTGAAAAATGAATAAGCGCATTTTTAAAGCCGCCAATATTCAGGAGGCCATCGCCAGCATCAAACAGGAACTGGGATCGGAAGCCATGATCCTGTCCACCAGAAAAATTCCCAAAAAACCAAGGGACCCCTACGGCAGGGAAATGGTGGAAGTGGAAGCCGGCATTGGGAAGCCCCTGGAAAATCATTCCGGCAGCGGGGACCTGCTGGCATCGTTGAAAGCGGATATGGCGGAAATAAAGGACATGATCGCCATTGCCGGCATGGGCTCCGGCGTGCAGCAGGTGCTGTGCCGCCGGTTTGAATCCGCAGGCGTACTGGCGTCATTTCTGCGGTCCGGGGTCAGTGAAAGACTGGCCTGCGCATTGATTGAAAAGGCATCAGCCGGCATGGACGACAATCTGGCGCCGGAAGAACGCATCAGGCGCCTGAAGCAGAATGTGATGCACCAGTGCCTGAACCATGTGTCGGTAAAGGATTTTTTCCGGCGTACCAATATTTCAGGCCTTCCCCATGTGGCAGCCTTTGTGGGGCCTACTGGTGTGGGAAAGACCACCACCATTGCCAAACTGGCTGCCATGCTGCATTTTACGCGCAAAATGCGGGTGGGTCTGGTTTCTGTGGACAATTACCGGGTAGGGGCCTTTGAACAGCTCAAGGCATATGCCGCCATCATGGGATTGTTCTGCGTGCCGGCCTTCAGCGCCGGGGACCTGGCCTGTGCCCTGGAACGGATGAAATCCATGGATATGATACTCATTGATACAGCCGGCCACAGCCATTATGACAAAGAAAAGATCAATGAAATTCTGGCCTTGATGAAAGCGGATTTTGGGATTTCCGTTCATTTAACCTTGAGTGTTACGGCAGAATCCATTAATATGCAGGAAGCAGCGCAGGCTTTTTCAGTGTTCAATCCTGATACCTATGTGTTTACCAAGATTGATGAAGCCAGAAGATGCGGCAAGGTCCTGGACCAGATCAATGACATGAACCTGCCGATTTCCCTGATCACCAACGGCCAGCAGGTGCCCGAGGATTTAATTGTGCCGGACAGACAGGCCGTGATAAAAATCATTCTGGGCAGAAACACCAAAGGAGAGATATAAAGGTGGATCAGGCAAAAGGGCTGAGAAATATTGCAAAAACCGATATGCTGGCAAGGAGAAAAACAGGTATGCCATCCCATGGAAAACAGTTTCCCAGGGTCATTGCCGTGACCTCGGGAAAAGGCGGTGTGGGCAAAACAAATATCGTGGGAAATCTGGCGGTTGCCATGAGCCAAAAAGGCATGCGGGTGGTTATCATTGACGCGGATGTGGGCCTGGCCAATATTGATATTGTTTTCAACCTGCGGCCGGAATACACCCTGCGCCATGTGATATCCGGGGAAAAATCCTTAGAAGAGGTGATGATTGAAACCCGGCACGGGATCCGTATCATTCCCGGCGGATCAGGATTCGCCAGCCTGACCCGGTTGAATGAGGGCCAGAAGCTGACCCTTTTGGGTGAATTCGAGGCATTGGCGGACCAGGCAGACATCATCCTGGTGGATACAGGGGCGGGCATCTCTTCCAATGTGCTCTATTTCAATGCCGCATCTGATGAATGTATCGTAGTTGCCACCACAGAACCCACCTCTATTACAGATGCATATGCCATGATGAAAGTGATGTCCAGGGAGTATAAGAGCCGGTATTTTAAACTGGTCGTCAACATGACGGAATCTGAAAAAGATGCCAAACGGGTGTTCGGATCTTTGAGCAATGCCCTGGACAAATTTTTAAAAGATGTGGTCCTCACCTATCTGGGGCATATTCCTTTTGACAGAGACCTGCAGCACGCAGTGCAAAAACGCAGCCTTCTTCTGGATAAAACCCCGGATGCTGCTGCTGCAAAAGCCTTGCAAATCATTGCTGCCGACATTTTGAAGCAGGAAGCATCCGGTCATGCCCGGGGAAACCTGACTTTTTTTATGAACAAGGTGTTTCAGACAGCCACATGACCGGATGGTTTATGGGTTTATGAAGAAAAAAATTTCCGCATCAGAGAAAAAACACCATGCCTGGCGGCAGAAAAGTATTGTTGAATATGCTTTTCTGGTAAAGCACATTGCTGCAAGGTTTGCTATGCGCCTGCCGGCCAGCGTGCTGTTTGATGAATTGATTTCAGCCGGTTCCCTGGGGCTGATCGATGCAGTGGACAAGTTTGACCCATCCAGACATGTCAGCCTCAAGACCTATGCCCAGTACCGGATAAAAGGGGCAATCCTGGATGAACTCAGGAGCATGGACACC
>JAABTU010000210.1 GCA_011389715.1 Desulfotignum sp. | reverse complement strand
CGTTAATGGCAAAGATAATGCCATTAACGCAAATCCCTCACAAGTCCGTAAGGCAGCGGCAGGAAGACTGGCGGCCAATGGTGTTTATATTTTTATAAGTTCCAGCGGAGGCTGGCCTTCGGCTTCCAGAGTCTTATTGGCCTGCTCCAGCAGGGATTTGCTGGAGATCACAGAGATGCCGGTATTTTGGCTGTCCAGGTCAAAATACCGGCGGGCAATGCTCTGGATCCGCTGTTTGTCCAGCTTGAGCAGTTCATCCTTGAACTGCTGCCGTATTTCGTTGGTGAGTTTGGCAATATTTCGGTAAAAGGCTTTCATGGCAGCAGGGCCGGGGGTTTCCGGCCGGTCAATATCTGCGCAGACCTGGAGAATGGCTTCCTTGACATCTGTCTGGGTGTAATCGCCTTTCATGATAAAGTCACATGCCCGGGAATAGACATCCAGGGTTCTTGTGATATGGGGATCACGGTAGGAGCCAAAGGAAAAGATGCCCTCTTCTGTATTATAGATGGCAAATCCGCCGTATGCACCGCCTTTTTCCCTGATTTCCCTGTGCAGAAACAAAGAGCGCAGAATTTTGCTGATCACTGCCAGGCCCGGGGAGTCTTCATGGGTAATGCCCACGGCTTTAAAGGATTGGCCCACAAAGGAAACCGCTGTGTTGGTATACCACCCGTCCCTGGGCAGCCGGGTCTCTCTGGGGATCTCCGGGGTGAAAAAAGCAGGCCTGGAACCGTTGACCAGGTCGGCCATCATGCTGCCGACAGCTGCATCAGCCTGGCGGATGGCATCCGGGTTTCCGATAACAGCGGGCTTGAAATTGTCTTTTCGCAACATGCTGTCAGCCATGGTATCCAGGTTGGCAGCCAGTGTCTGTAAAATCGATTCGGCGGTGTCCGGATCAATCAGATTTTCTGTCATTTTTTTGATGGTTTTATACTGGGCAATGCCGTGCCACAGCTCATTGATATGGGATGCCATGGACAGATGGCGCGATGAAAGGGAAATGGCATATCTGTGGCCGGTGGATACAATGGCGGCTTCCATGCCGGCCTGGTACTGGAGCAGCAGGTTTTTGATGCGGTCCAGGTCGGAAAACCCGTAATCCAGAACAAATTCTTTTACAATATCAAACAGATGCGCCACATTTCGGTCCAGGGCCTTTCCCTGGAGGGCCAGGAAAACATGGGATTCTGCTTCCTTGTTGAAATAGGTGCCGGAAAACGGCGACAATGTGATCCCGCCGGTAAACAGATCCATTTTTTCAGCCATCTGCACGTAGGACTGGCTGCGGGTACCGCTGTTGGTAAAGGCTCTGCAGAAAAACGGTACCAGAGGGAAAAAGGGTGTTTCCACATGGCCTGCACCCACAGGACAGGTAAAATAGAGAATACCGGATGTGGCCTTGTCATAGCAGGTGGTGTTGCTGATCTGGTCCAGGTGGTCTGGATTGATGATTTCTATGCTGGGGGGCACATCTGCGAGCTCCAGGGTGGGTAAAACAGACAGATCTTCGTGTTTTTCCTGGAGCTGTTCAAGTATTTCTGCATCCTTTTTTATCTTTTCCAGGTCATTTCGGGAAAGCTGTTTGTAAATTTCTGCAAGCGCTTTGTGGGTTTTTTCCTGGGTGGCCTCTTCCAGATCCGGGTCTGGTGCCAGGGTGAACAATACCCGGTGCGGGTTGTCGATAAAATAGGTCTGCAGTTTTTCTTCCAGAAAATTGCCTTGTGCAATGGCCTGTTTGAGTCGGTCCAGATCCTGGTCAATATTGATGCAGGCCACAGGGTCTCCTTCGTGTATCAATGTGCCGGCAAAGGAAAGCAGCAGTTTGATTCCGAAAGGATAGGGTGTATTGGTGATCTCCTTGCGGTAAAACTCAATCTGGTGGATGGCAGATGCAACAAGGTCCGGGTCAATTCCTTGTGCAACCAGATTTTTGAGGGTGGTAAAAATGATTTCTTCCACTTTTGGTACGGCATCTTTGGTGATGTCCTTGAGGCCGCACACAAACATGGCATCCCGGTTGTCAGGCTCAAATCCGGAGGCATCTGCCAGGGCGGAACCCAGGTTGGAATCGATCAGGGCTTTCCGCAATGGGGATGCGGAATTTCCCATCAAAATCTGGTCGAGAATTGTGAGCACCAGAACTTCAAAGGAATCTTTGGCATCACAGGTCAGCCAGGCCACGCACCCCTGGTATTTTTTTGCCATGTTGTCTGAATCGGCATAGGCATAAAAGTGGGTTTCCTGTCTTGGGATCTGCCACCGAGGCTGGGGAGGCACAGCAGAGTCCACGTTAAGAAAATCAAACCTGTGCAGCACTTTGTCGTCTATAAAGGCCAGGGTTTTTTCCAGGGACAGGCACCCATAGGTATAGAACTGGGCATTGGAAGGGTGATAATACCGGCCGTGAAACGCCCTGAGATCCTGCCAGGTGAGCCTGGGGATTTCCAGGGGATCTCCTCCGGAATTGTTGCTGTATGTGGTGTCCGGATACAGGCTTTTGAGCAGGGCCCGCCCCATGACCTGGCTGGGAGAAGACATGGCGCCTTTCATTTCATTGTATACCACGCCTTTGTAAACCAGTTCCGGATCCTGGGCCGGATCCACATCCAGCCGGCAGCCTTCTTGTTTGAAACTCAGTTCATCAATTTTGGGGAAAAATGCGGCATCCAGGTACACATCCATGAGGTTGAAGTAATCTTTCTCGTTCTGGGTGGCAAAAGGATACATGGTCCAGTCTGAAGCGGTAAAGGCGTTCATGAATGTGGAAAGACTCCGCTTGATCATGGAAAAAAACGGATCACGGACATTAAAGTTTTTTGATCCGCACAATACCGTGTGCTCCAGGATGTGGGCAACCCCTGTGGAATCAATGGGCACGGTCCGGAAAATGACACTGAAGGTGTTTTCCTTGTCCTTGTTGGCGATGTGGAAATGCCGGGCACGGGTATTTTTGTGGACCAGCTGGATCATTGTGGCATCAATGATGGGCAGAGGGGTGATATCCTGGACTTCATAATTGTGTATAATCTGGCCCTGCGAAAATGCTGAAGAACTCATATGGATGATTTTCCGGTTGCTTAAGTGGTTGTGTAAATGCCCCGGCGGATCCGTTTGATCCGTCCGATCTTATCCAGCCTGAAGATGATATTTCTCAGTTTTTTATCATCAAATCCTGTTGCCGCCTTGATGGTTTTAAAATTTGTACCCTCTGGATGGTTGGCAATAATTTCCAGTACCGCAGCAGAGGCGCTTTTTCGCTTGGCAGGCTGTCCCCCGGCCTGTTTTTTTGATATGGTCTGTTTTTGCTGGATAAGCTGTTCCAGAGCGTCAAGCCTGTTATGCAGGGTGTTTATGTCCTCTTTTGTGGGCATATCCAGACGCTGCAGCAACATTTT
The DNA here is from genome assembly GCA_011389715.1 of Desulfotignum sp. Lineage (GTDB taxonomy): Bacteria > Desulfobacterota > Desulfobacteria > Desulfobacterales > Desulfobacteraceae > Desulfotignum. The sequence continues at coordinate 13,459 of JAABTU010000210.1, read as the reverse complement.
GATGAAGCCTTCCCAGTTGGTACCAATGTCCATGTTGTTTGACATGATGCATCTCCTGATCCTAAAATATTTTTTCAACATACAAAATGCCATACCTCTACAAGATATGCGCATCACTAAAAATATACTGAAAAAGTCTGCCTGCGCGCTTTTCAGTTAAATTACCCAGTGTGTCGGTATTGAATATTGTGCAATGTTGGCGTATATTGTTTTTTATATACACTAAAATTACTTCTGAAAATACTGAAAGTCAAGTAGTAATTTTCCATGGGGCAGGAAAAGAAAAGTAAATTGCAGCCAGGCAAAAACCTGCACACTCTGTCCTATAACCCATTTGAAATTTGGATAAACCCTGTGACACATCCAGGACAATTGTTAAAACAGGAAAGTCTTTATGCTGGTAAGGAAATGGGGCAGAATTTTCTCTGTGATCCTTCCACGGCCCGGATGATCGTTGACCGCACCGCGATATCTGCAGACAGCCGGGTATTGGAAATCGGCCCCGGTCTGGGGGCATTGACCATTCCCATTGCAGAAAAAACCCGGCAGGTGATTGTGGTGGAAAAGGACAGACGACTGGCACCAGTGTTGAAAAAAGAGCTGGAAAATCATGGCATCGACTGGGTTGACATTCTGGACCAGGATTTTATGAAAACCGACATTCAGGCCCTGGCAAAGGATAAAAAACTTGTGGTCATTTCAAATCTGCCCTATAATATCTCTTCTCAGATCCTGTTTCGGCTTGTCCAGGAGCGGGCCTGTATAGAAAAGGCGTTTTTGATGTTCCAGAAAGAACTGGCAGACCGCATCCTGTCACCCCCCGGGAAAAAAGCATACTCCCGGCTGTCTGCCGTTGCCCAGTACGCAGCTAAGATCACATTTGTGGCCAATGTGGGTCCAGCCGCATTTTTTCCCAGACCGGCGGTGGATTCCACGGTTCTACGGTTTGATTTTCATGTGCCGTCAACCGTGTCTGCAGCCACAGAAACCCTTTTGTTTACAGTAATAAAGGCTGCTTTTTCCAAGCGGCGCAAATCGTTGAAAAATTCTCTGGTGGGACAGGACCTGGGACTGCAGAAGCATGCCATTGCAAAGGCCCTGGACCAGGCAAAGATTGTTCCTGAAAGACGGGCAGAAACCCTGACAAAAGATGAATTTTTAACCTTGACCCGGTCGGTACAGGCTATTTTGGAAAAAAAATTATGACAAATACCATGGTGACCATTGACAATCTTATAGAGATTGTCAAATCAGGCGGAAAAGTTAAGACAGGCGTGGATGTCTACAACGATAAAGGGACCTTGCTGCTGGAAAAAACCGTTCTTGTGGAAAAGCCGCGGACACTTGAGATCATCAAAGAAAACGGCATCCGGTCTGTGATGGTCAACGCGTCCAATAACGGCGGGCTCTGGGATGAAAACGGCAACGAGATTCAGTTTTCCAGAGACAAAAAGGTTGATCCTGCCCCCACTGAAAATGGGGCGCCTCTGCCCCCTCCGTCAGAACAGGCACAGTTTTCCGGGGATGTGGGGCAGCGCCTTCAGGAAATTGAGGCCATAAAAAAACAGGCAGCAGTGCAGTACCTGAAGGCCAAAGATTGTATCAAAGCGGCCATTGGACAAATAAAAGAAAACAATGGCCAGTTTGATATCACTGCAGTGGAGAATCAGGTGCTCCAATTGTCGGATTTTCTGGTGTCCAGGGGCCATCCGTTTTCTTATCTGAACAGAGAGATCTTTTCCTTTGACGATTATCTGTTCAACCACTCCATTAATGTCAGCGCCACAGCAACAGCGGTTGTACACAGATTCAATACCCATTTTTCCCGCACCGTGGAGAGATTTCTGTCTGAAAACAGCGGCGATATCCCGGGCAATGTGTTCAAGTCAAAAGAAAAAACCGATCACGGATTCCGGTATTATTATCCAGATGAAATCACAGAGATGTCTCTGGGGTTTTTCCTTTATGATATCGGCAAGGTGATGATTCCGGAACCGCTGCTCAACAAAACCGGCCGGCTGACCCCCAAAGAATTTGATATGATCAAGCGCCATTCCTATGAATACGGTTCTGAGATACTTGAAAAAAACAATATCCAGAGCGCGGTGCTCAAAAATATTGTGGCCTACCACCATGCCCCGCTGTTCCAGAATGAAGAAGGGTGTTATCCCACTGACAAAGACAGCAGTGATATCCCGTTGTATGTCAAAATCTGCAAGCTGGCAGATATCTATGATGCCATGACCTCCAAACGCAGTTACAAGGAGGCCTTGAACCAGATTTCCGCTGTTACAGAGGTGTTTCGCACATATGTGAAAAAAAACACCATGCTGCAGTTCATCCTCCACGCATTCGTCAAAAGCATCGGTATTTATCCGCCGGGCAGCATTGTGTTTCTAAAAAACCGCCAGATGGCCTATGTGCTGGAAAGCAAAGGGCCGCTGGTATTGCCTTTTACAGATACCAGCGGCAAAACACTGCAACGCAGTTCAGATCCGGTGGATCTGAGAGAACAGGGTGCAGATCCCATGCTGGCCATTGACAGTTCCCGGAGTATCCGGACCCCCAAAGAGGTGTATAACCTTTTGCCTGAGTTTCTCAGGCAGGCAGCCATATCTGCCTGATCCTTCACCGCTCCCAGGCACAACATGACAAACCAGTTGAAAACAGAGAGGAAAATGCATGATCAGAGCCAATGAAAATTACCAGAAGCTGCAGGCTTCTTATCTTTTTTCAGATATTGCACAGCGTGTGGCCCTTTTTCAAAAAAACAATCCTGAGGCACAAATCATACGCCTTGGCATCGGAGATGTGACAAGGGCCCTGCCCCCGGCTGTAATTGCCGCCTTTCATGAAGGGGTGGATGAGATGGCCGAAGATGCCACCTTCAGGGGATATGGCCCGGAGCAGGGGTACGCGTTTCTGCGGGAAAAGATCGCAGCGCATGATTACCAGGTTAGGGGGGCTGACATCTCTGCTGATGAAATTTTTGTCAGTGACGGGGCCAAATGTGATACCGGCAATTTCCAGGAATTGTTTGCCGGAGACATAAAAATTGCCATTCCAGATCCGGTGTACCCGGTGTATCTGGACACCAATGTCATGGCAGGCAGAACCGGGGTATTCAAAGAGGGCAGATACCAGAACATTGTCTACATGGACTGTGTTAAGGAAAACAATTTTCTGCCGCAGATTCCGGATGAACCTGTGGATCTCATCTACCTGTGCTTTCCCAACAACCCCACAGGCACCTGTGCCACAAGAGCAGAACTTGCCGCATGGGTGGATTATGCACAAGAGAACAAGGCATTGATTTTGTTTGATGCAGCATATGAGGCATTTATCCGGGATGATGACCTGCCCAGAAGCATTTATGAAATTGACGGGGCAGCCAGAGTGGCTGTGGAGTTCAGAAGTTTTTCCAAGACAGCCGGGTTTACCGGTACCAGGTGCGGATTCACCGTGGTGCCCAAAGACTGCACGGTATATTCGAGCAAAGGAGAGCCGATTTCTCTGCATGGGTTGTGGCACCGGCGGCAGAGCACCAAATTCAACGGTGTTTCCTACCCGGTCCAGAAAGCTGCAGAAGCGGTGTATTCCCCGGAGGGCAGTGAACAGATTAAAGAACTGGTGTCCATGTACCTGGAAAATGCAGATATTATCTGCCGGACGGTTGAAGATCTGGGTTTTGGGTATGCAGGGGGAAAAAATTCCCCTTATATCTGGGTGGACGGCCAGGGCAGAGACTCCTGGGAATTTTTTGACCTGCTGCTCAACCGGGCATCTGTGGTGTGTACGCCGGGCGGCGGGTTTGGCCGGTGCGGCAAACCCTATATCCGTATCTCTGCATTTAACAGCCGGCAAAATGTGGTCCAAGCCATGGAAAGAATAAAAGAGGCCCTGCAATGAGCCATTTTTTTAAAGTAAAAACCCTTGATGAGGTCATGGCTTTACAGCAGCAGTTTGTGCCCAAAGAATCGGAAACCGTTGCTGTGGCATCCGCTTTTTCCCGGATACTGGCACAGGATGTGACAGCGCCCCGGAATATGCCGGGATTCCGGCGGGCCACCATGGACGGGTATGCCATACAGGCATCGGCATCTTTCGGGGCTTCGGAGTCCACACCGGCATGGCTTGAGATCCAGGGAGCCATTCCCATGGGACAGGTGCCCGATTTTGTGCTGGCACCGGGAAAAGCCGCCGGTATCGCCACAGGGGGCATGCTGCCCCAAGGTGCGGATGCTGTTGTCATGGTGGAACATACCCAGACCATAGATGATACCTCTCTTGAAATTTACAAGAGTGTGGCCCCTCTCCAGAACGTCATTGATGAAGATGAAGATTGTAAATCAGGGGAGGTGGTATTGTCTGCCGGCACTTTTCTGCGGCCCCAGGAGGTGGGGCTGGCCGCCGGCATGGGATTTTCTGCTTTGCCGGTGCACCAGGTGCCGAAGGTGGGCATCATCTCAACAGGAGATGAAATCATCCCCATCCATGAAGATCCTTCACCAGGGCGCATCCGGGATATCAACTCCTATACCCTGTCAGGTTTTGTGCAGGAAGCCCATGCACAGCCTGTGCGGTACGGGATCATCAAAGATGATCCCGGGGCATTGCAGGCCTGTTGTGAGAAGGCCCTGGCTGAAACCGACATGGTGCTCATATCAGGGGGCAGTTCCGTTGGAACCCGGGATTATACAGTGGAGGTGCTGTCGCAGCTTCCGGATACAGACATTCTGGTCCACGGCATGTCGGTGAGCCCGGGCAAACCCACTATTCTGGCAAGAAGCGGCACCAAACCTGTATGGGGCCTGCCCGGTCAGGTGGTGTCTGCCATGGTGGTGATGAAAATGGTGGTGGTACCGTTTCTGCAAAGGATCCAGGGATATGCCGCACCCAGGCCCCTTGTCCGGGTACCGGCCAGACTGACCCGGAATGTTGCCTCTGCCCAGGGCAGACGGGATTTTATCCGGGTGGTGCTGGAAAATGGACCGGACGGGCTTATGGCAAAACCGGTGCTGGGAAAATCCGGACTGATCCGGACCATGGTCCTTGCAGACGGGCTTCTGGATATTGGTGAAAACCTGGAAGGCCTGGAAAAAAATTCCTGGACACAGGTAATTCTCCTGTAATATCAGCCGGATTTTTCATTAAACAAATATCTCCAATAACGCCCATGACCTGGCGGGCACAACAAAGAATGAAAGCTTTTAGCTGTTAGCTGAGTACTGATGGCTGACAGCTTTCATAAACACCCATGCCCTGCCGGCAAAACAAGTATTCAAAGTATAACCAGTCAGGAATTAGCTTAACACTTAAAACTTAACACTTTCATAAAAACATCTCGAGGAAAACAGTCATGACCTCAAAACGCAACATATATCTGGATTCTAAACCCATTGAAACTGCATGGCAGATACTGGTGGATACCTTTAAAGAACACATTACCCCTGTGGAAACCATTGATGTAGCAGATGCCCGGGGCCGGGTTCTGGCAGCCCCTGCCATTGCGGTGCTGTCCAGCCCCAATTTTCATGCAGCTGCCATGGACGGCATTGCAGTGGATGCGAAACACACATTCGGTGCCAGTGATGAAGCTCCGAAAACCCTTGTGCCCGGGAAAGATGCATTCTGGATCAACACCGGGCATGCCATGCCCGAGGGGACCAATGCCGTGATCATGATCGAACATGTGAATGTTATTGATGAGAACATCGTTGAAATTGAAGCACCGGTATTTCCCTGGCAGCATGTCCGCAAAATGGGAGAGGATATCGTTGCCACCAAGCTCTTGTTCCCCCGGGGACAGCAGATCAATGCCTATGCCATGGGTGCACTGCTATCCGGTGGTATTTTCAGGGTAGGGGTGTATAAAAAGCCCCGGGTGCTCATCATTCCCACAGGATCAGAACTTGTCCAGTGGCATACGGCCCAGGTTGATCAGCTTGTCCCGGGACAGGTGGTGGAATCCAATTCCACGGTTCTGGGTGCCCTGTGCCGGGACAACGGGGCGCAATTCGACTGCCACCCCATGCTCAAAGACGATCTTGACAAGATTACGGCTGCTGTGACCAAAGCTGTCAAAGGGGACTATGACATGGTCTTTATTATCGGCGGTTCCTCTGCCGGATCAGAGGATTTTGCCCGGCCTGTGATCGCGTCTTTAGGAGAGGTGCTGGTGCACGGGGTGACCATGATGCCGGGCAAACCGGTATTGATGGGCAAAGTGTTTGAAAAGCCTGTCTTCGGTATTCCCGGATACCCTGTCTCCGCTATTGTCGCCTTTGAACAGTTTGCAGGACCGCTGCTGCGCAGGATGCAGAAACTGCCGCAAATGCCCGCCCGGACCGCCCCTGTATCCTTGGCCCGTAAAATTGCGTCAAAGCTGGGCCAGGATGAATTTTTGCGGGTGAAAATAGGTGCAGTGGACGGAAAATTGATCGCTTCCCAGCTGCCCAGGGGGTCGGGGAGTATCACCACCCTTACCGAAGCAGACGGAATTATAAAGATTCCAAGGGATGTGGAGGGGATTTCAGAAGACGATACCACCACAGCCCAGCTGCTGCGCCCTTTGTCCGCCATAGAAAACACCCTGGTGATCACCGGTTCCCATGACAATACCCTGGATCTGCTGGCGGACCAGATGCGGCGGTTCCATGACGGGATCGGCATCTCCTCCAGCCATGTGGGAAGCATGGGGGGACTCATGGCCATCAGGAAAAACGCCTGTCACCTGGCCGGGACCCACCTGCTGGATCCGGATGACGGCACCTATAATATTTCTTATATCAAAAAATACCTGCCCAAAATCCCGTTGCGCCTGGTGAATCTGGTCATGCGCGAACAGGGCCTGATCGTGCCCAAAGGCAATCCCAAAGGGATCCGGTCCATAGCTGATCTTGCAGATAAAAAACTGCGGTTCATCAACCGCCAGCCCGGTTCAGGCACCCGGATTCTGTTTGATTACAAGCTTGGAATGCTGGGGGTGGCACCGGCTGATATTCAGGGGTATGAAAATGATGAGTACACCCATATGTCGGTTGCCGTGGCAGTCCTTTCCGGCCGGGCAGATGCAGGGCTGGGCATCATGGCAGCAGCCCGGGCACTGGACCTGGATTTTATTTCTGTTGTCACGGAAGCATATGACCTGGTGATTCCCGAGCAGTTTTATCACACCCCGAATATCCGGATTCTGCTGGAAACCATTGCAGGCGATGGCTTTAAAAAAAGGGTCCTGGCCCTGGGCGGTTACGGGGTGCAGAAAACCGGCCAGGAAATGTTTCGACAGTAAAGATGGGGTCAGAAGTTAACTTCTGACCCCAAGAATTCAAGAATTGGTGCTTCCGGGAAAGGCTTCTTCCCCGGAAGCAAATTGCAGGGTTTAATAGGGATGCAGCTCAACGCGTCTGTTGAGGGACCGTCCGAATTTGGTGCCGTTGAGGGCCACCGGTTTGGTGAAACCGAATCCGGTGGTTGCCATGCGGTTTCTCAAAATACCCTTTTTCACGAGATATTCTGCAACAGCAGTGGCCCGTCTCATGGACAGATCTTTGTTATATGCTTTTGTGCCGATATTGTCGGTATGTCCCTGGATTTCCACGCTCATGGCCGGGTTCTTTTTCATAATGGCCGCAACTTCGTCCAGTAAGGGGTAGGCTTCCGGTTTGATAACCGCTTTGTCAAAATCAAACAGGACATTGTCAAGGGTCCAGCAGCCCACAGCATTGACCCGGGCACCCTCAGGTGTTCCCGGACACTGGTCTTCGTCATCATATACCCCGTCGCCATCGGAATCTTTTCTTTCCGCGGGTGCGGGTGCAGGGGCAGGCGCGGGTGCAGGGGCAGATTTTTCTTTGAGAAAGGCGTTTTTCACAAAGGCTGCCATACCGGCATTGGTCATGATATCATCAGCAGTAGTGAAAAATCCGCATGTGCCGTCTGCAACATCCTGGAGCAGCTGGCGGCCTTCAGGGGCATCCCCCACCAGGACAGTATAGATACACAGGGATGAGCCGAATTTGTTCTTTAAGTCCTGGGCCTGTTCGCGCACATTTGTCATATCCTTGCCGTCGCTGATTACGACAACGGCATTATAAACGCCGTCCAGTCCGTCCAGATCTGACTGTGCGGCATCCAGGGCGGTGCCCAGAGGGCTGTTGCCACCGGGTTTGAAAATTTTTTCCAGTCCGTCAGCCATGCCTCCAGATGTATAGGTTTCCATGCCGTAAAACAACTCTGTTTTGTTTTTGGAAACAGATGGATGGTGCCCAAAAGATCTGAGGCCGGCCGTCTGCCCCAGCTCCGGCAGGGTCATGTTCAGCCGCTCGACAATCGTGCTGGCAGTGGTAAACTTGGCGTTTCCATTGTAGTCATGCCGCATGGAGCTGGATGCATCCAGGATCACGACAAAATTGTCCACCTTTGATTCAAATTGGTTGGCATCAAAGTGCAGGGCGGTGAATGACGGCAGTTCAGCTGGTTCCTTTGTTGCACAGCCGAACAAAAAAACAAAAGCAAGAACAGCCAGAAGACTTTGGATTACAATTTTTTTGCTCATTTTTTTCTCCTTTCAAAAGATTGGGTATTTGGATCATTATGGTGATGTGTTATGAAAACACCAATTGTGAAACCTGTTCACCATTTTGTATATTTGCTGATAATCATATAGCAGAATTTGAATGAAATCAACGCAAAATTGCAAAATGGGAGGAAAAAATTACTTTTATACCCCACCAAAAAAAGTAAAAAAATATCGGTTTATTTCCAACAATAACTTGCAATTTGGGGTTAACAATACTATGTACATTGGCTGACATACACTATGAAACATCGGGTTCAGCATACAGAACCAGTGTTTTGGTCCGGCAGACACACATATGTGTAAAATGTGTAAAATAAAGGAAAGAAAGAATGGAAAGTTACCAGGCAATTACCCTGGGTATCATACAGGGATTGACGGAATTTCTGCCGGTGAGCAGTTCCGGTCACCTGGTTTTGGGACAGCTTCTTTTCGGGATCACGGAACCGGTACTGGCGTTTGATATCAGTGTTCATATGGGAACCCTGGGTGCTGTGTTTGTGGTGTATTGGAGAGATATCATGGCCATGGTCACAGCCTTGTCTGCCTGGGCCGGCCGAATCATCCGGGGAAAATCCGCTTCTGCCGCGCCGGATAAAAATTTGAAACTGGTAGTATTGATACTGGCCGGATCAGTTCCCACAGCCATAATGGGCATGTTTTTAAAAAAATTTGAACATTTCATGTTCACTTCCAGCCTGCTGGTGGGGGCAATGATGCTCGTGACCGGAACCATTCTGTGGACATCCCGCAAATTTTATCAGACCAGCAAAACCGGCACAGGTTTAGACCTGAAACGGTCTGTTATCATCGGGGCAAGCCAGGGACTCGCTGTGATCCCCGGTATCTCCAGATCCGGTACCACCATTGCCTGCGGGATGTTCTGCGGGCTTGACCGCCATACCGCTGCCCGGTTTTCATTTCTGCTTTCCATCCCTGCCATTCTCGGTGCCCAGCTGATCAGTATGATGGGCTATGCTAAACAGGGGGCCGGCATTGACGCAGCCATGATTTATGGTACACTGGTGGCGTTTGTCACCGGCCTGGCTGCCTTGAAAATTTTGATAAGGATGGTGCATGCGGGAAAATTTCACCTGTTTGCCCCTTACTGCTGGCTGGTAGGTACCCTGGTTGTGCTGTCAAACATATACTGAAACTTGTAAGGAGGACATATGCATACGGGAATTTTCAGAGAATATGATATCCGGGGGGTGGCAGGTGTTGATATCCTGGATGAGGATGTAAAAAATATCGGGAAAGCTTTTGGCACCATGCTGCATCAGCAGAACAAACACAGGGTGTCAGTGGGCCGGGACTGCCGCCTTACCTCGGACAGGTATGCAGATCTGTTTATCCAGGGCATTTTGTCGACCGGCTGTGACGTGGTTGACATAGGCCTTTGTCCCACACCGGTGCTGTATTTTTCCATTCACCAGCTGGATCTTGAAGGCGGCGCCATGGTCACGGCCAGCCATAATCCGCCGGAATACAATGGATTCAAGCTCATGAGCAGCCATGACTCCATCCACAGCGACGGACTGCAGGAGATCCGCAAAATCATTGAAACAAGGGCCTTTGCGACCGGATCCGGAAACCGTACCCAAAAGGATGTGCTCACCCCCTATAAAAAATATATTCTGGAAAATATCACCATTTCCGATACCATCCGCATCGGCATTGATGCCGGCAACGGTACCGGCGGTATCACTGCTTTGCCGGTGCTCAAGGAACTGGGATGTGAAGTTTATGATATTTTCTGTGATCCGGACGGCAATTTTCCCAACCATGAGGCAGACCCCACCCAGAAAAAGAACCTGGGGGATCTGATTTCTCTGGTGAAAGAAAACAACCTGGATCTGGGTGTGGGATATGACGGGGACGCGGACCGCATCGGTGTGGTGGATGCAAAGGGCAATGTGATCTACGGGGACCAGCTCATGGTGATCTATGCCAGAGAAATTCTTTCACGCAAACCCGGTGCCACATTTATTTCCGAGGTCAAGTGCTCCATGGTGATGTATGATGATATTCGAAAGAACGGCGGCAAAGCCGTCATGTGGCGCACCGGCCATTCTCTGATCAAAAAAAAGATGAAAGAGGAAAATGCCGAACTGGCAGGAGAAATGAGCGGGCACATGTTTTTCAAAGACCGGTATTTTGGATTTGATGATGCCCTGTATGCCACCTGCCGCCTTCTGGAGATCCTGGCTGCCACAGGCAAAGGCGTGGATGAACTGATCGAGGATCTGCCAAAAACCTTTACCACCCCTGAAATCAGAAAAGCGTGTCCGGATGAGATCAAGTTTGATGTGGTGGCAAAGATTGTAAACCATTACAAGGCCATACAGAAGGTCATCGACATTGACGGCATGCGGGCCGTATATCCGGACGGGTGGGGGCTTGTCCGGGCTTCCAATACGCAGCCCGCCCTGGTGCTGCGGTTTGAAGCCCTTACAGCAGCAAGGCTGGAAGAGATCCAGCAGGATATCGAAAAAACCTTAGACCAGATTATTGTCCAGACAAAACAAGAATAACATTCATGCTATTATCACCACAGCAGCAAAAGGCTGTTGACCATACCGGCTCTCCTGCACTGGTTGTGGCAGGGGCCGGTTCCGGCAAGACACGCACCCTGACAGCCAGGTTTTCCCATCTGATAAACCAGGGGCATGACCCCAGGCGGATATTGGCCATTACCTTTACCAACAAGGCAGCAGACGAGATGAAGTCCCGGCTCATGCAGATGACCGGACTGTCCCTTGACCATTTTCAGTGGGTGAGAACCTTTCATTCCGCCTGTCTGATGATGCTCAAGCGCCATTGTCAGCGTCTGGGGTTTGTTCCGCCGGTACAGGTGCTTTCAATATACCAGCAGGACAAGCTGGTCAAAGAACTGTGTGTGAAAAATAATATTGAAAAAAAATATGCCAACAGGATTCTGTCGCTGGTATCCCGGGCCAAAAATTCAGGCGATCCCCAAAAATATTTTGATGGTAAACCCATCATTTTCACCGTCAGGATCAGTGACATTTTCCAGCAATATGAAGACCGTCTCAAGGAGATGAATTGTGTGGATTTTGACAATATTCTGCTCAAGACCCGGGACCTTCTGCGACTTCATAAAGATATCAGAGAGGACTACCAGTCATGGTTTTCCCATATTCTGGTGGATGAATACCAGGACACCAACAATCTCCAGGAGGATCTTACCGGTCTGCTGCTGGGATCCCACAGGAATCTGTTCTGTGTCGGGGATGACTGGCAGGCGGTATATGGATTCCGGGGCAGCAATATCGATCATTTTCTGGGGTTTTCCCAAAAATACAGGGATGCAAAAATCTTCCGGCTGGAGGAAAATTTCAGGTCTGCTGATGAAATCGTCCAGGCAGCCAATGACATGATTGACTACAACCCGGACAAGATGGACAAGCACTGCTTTTCTCTTAAAAAAGGCGGGGTGGTGGAGATATATGATTTTTTGTCCGACAGCCATGAGGCGGAATGGGTGGCAAAGCGGATAAAGGCGATGCACCGGCAGGGCCAGGGCATTGCCTATGATAAAATGGCAGTGGTGTACAGAACCAAGTTCTGTTCTCTGCCGTTTGAAAAAATATTCAGGGCGCTCCGGGTTCCCTACCGACTTATGGGGGCTCAGGGATTTTTTGAACGCATGGAAATTTTGGACATCAATTCCTATCTGAGCGCTTCTTTCTTTCCCAATGACGACCTGTCATTCGAACGGGTTGTCAACACCCCCAAGCGGGGAATCGGACCTGCCATGATCAAAAAAATGGCAGCCATGCGGGCAGACGGCACCAGCCTTCAGGATGCGGCCAGGATCATGGTAAAAGAACGGGTGCTGACCCCGAAGATCCATGAAAATCTTTTTCAGGTGCTTGATATTCTGGACATCATCCGGGATATGGCCCCGGCAATGGCCATGGAAGAGGTTATTGCACGCACCGGTTATTATGATTATCTGGAAAACAAGACCAAGACCCGGGCGGAATGGATTTCCAAAAAAGAAAATATTGCGCAGCTGATCCATACGGCACGCACCAAGTCAGATATGCTGGAATACTTAGAGGAGGCGGCCCTCATCCGGGAAGACAAGGAAGAGGAAGAGGATGCTGCCGGGGTGGCGTTGCTGACCATTCATTCTGCCAAGGGCCTGGAATTTGACACCGTGTTTGTTGTGGGGTGTGAAGAGCGCCTTTTCCCCCACTGGCGCTCCATTGATGACGGTGATGCAGCCCTGGCCGAAGAAAGGCGCCTCATGTATGTGGCCATGACCCGGGCGGAACGGTTTTTGTACCTCACCCATGCCAGCTACCGGAAAGGGGAGTTTGGCGTCCCGAGCCGGTTCATCGACCAGATCAAAGAATGCCTGGCTTAGGCACGGCCTGAATGGATTTTTTCTATGCCATAAGGGAACCGTTTTCCCAATTGTCGGCAAAAATAATCAGAAACAGCATCCGGGCCATTCCATCGGACCACAAGGGCATTTTCGCCACCCTGTTCTTTATTATTTTTTCCACTGTCACCGGGGTGGGCATTGTGGTGCCCCTGTTGCCCATTTATGCCCATGATCTGGGAGCAACCGGGGTCTATGTGGCCATGATTTTCGGTTCCTTTTCCATCTCCCGGGTGTTTTTGCTGCCCTATTTCGGGCGGCTGTCAGACCGGAAAGGCAGAAAGCCTTTCATTCTTGCGGGATTGATCTCCTATACCCTGATCTCCATTGCCTTTGTGTATTCAGATACAGTGAATGGATTGATTTTTATCCGGTTTCTCCAGGGTGCCGGCTCCGCCATGATCATGCCGGTGGTCCAGGCCTATGTGGGAGAGATTACACCCCCGGGATCTGAAGGATATTCCATG
>JAABTU010000198.1 GCA_011389715.1 Desulfotignum sp. | reverse complement strand
ACACATTCACCACGGTGCCGGCAGACCAGGCACAAATTGCTGCCCCCGGCCCAAGGCAGCAGATTTTTTTATTCCGGTTTTTGTAAAAACAGATGTCAATGCCTTCATGGGCCGCATGGCGGTTGGTAAAATCCCCCCACCACTTGCGTTGGCTTTCCGGCAGCATGCCCGGATAAAACAGCCATTCTGTGCCGTCTTCCAGATTATTGGCTGATGCAAGGACAGCCAGATATTGTGCAAACCTGGTCATTACACAGCTTTGAGAATGATCTTGTGTCCCATGAGGTTTATATTTTCTATAATACCGGAGACCTGCTGCTGCTCACCTAGAAGCCCCTTGAGGATAAATTGGTTTTCACCGGCCGGGGTGATGGCTGCCACATTTTCCATGATCAGTTTTTCCGTGCCGTTTTCTTTCAGATATACATTTGATTCACACATAATAATCTCCTGAAGATTGCTGGTAAAAAATATGCCGCATTATAGCACTGGTTTTCAAAGCAGTTCAAGGACTTTAGATGAGCATAAAGCCCGCTGCTGTTGTTTTAGAATTTTTAGAATTTCCGGGTAAAAGAGAAAACTACACGAGCTGGAAAAAGAAAACAAAATGGAAAGCCGGTAATTTTATGAAGATTTTGAAAACGTTAAACTGGGAGGGGATGGAAAATATATCCGTCATTGTGATTATGTGTTTCACAAGTTGTTTGATTTGAATGTCCAGTATTAATACAATATAGATAAACCGGTAATAAAAATTTTTTGGCCATAGATGAAGTATGAAAAGCACGAACGCACAGAGGTCATCCGACAGGCATACAAAGTACTGTTCCGGCTGCCAGAGGACTTTTTGATAAATAAGTGGATTTTTAGATGTGTATTCAGAAATAAAAGGGAACAACGCTATGTCAGATCCTTTTTTTTCCATGAATCCAGCTATGTGGATGACGTTGCGGTCATCGGGAACGGCAACAGATTCTGGCAATTTTCACATATCATGCCGGAAACAATAATCGGAGAAAACTGCAACATCGGCCAGAACGTGGTGATCGGCCCAGGGCCCGGGTGGGAAACGGCTGCAAGATCCAGAACAATGTATCGGTATACGAAGGGGTGACCCTTGAGGACGGCGTTTTCTGCGGGCCGTCCATGGTATTCACCAACATCTACAACCCCCGGGCCGGGATCCGGAAAATGGATCAGGTGCGGCCCACCCTGGTAAAGCATGGCGCCAGTCTGGACGCCAACTGCATCATTGTCTGCGGCACCACAATAGGATGTTATGCGTTTATCGGAGCCGGGGCCGTAGTCAATAAACATGTCCTGGATCACGCCCTGGTCGTCGGTAACCCTGCCCAAGTCTCCTTATTTGACCGATGAGCAGCAGGACACAATTGCTCATGCCCTGACAAATCCATGACTGTGTCAGACAGATACGCCGGGCCGGGCCAATAGGAATTTGAAACATGATAACTATGATTGAGGAGAGATGTGTGAAAACAGCACTCATAACCGGCATAACCGGCCAGGACGGCGACCTGGCCGGTTTTCTTTTGGAGAAAGGCTATGTGGTCCACGGCATCAAGCGCCGGGCGTCATTGTTCAATACAGACCGGGTGGATCATCTGTACCAGGATCCCCATGTGACCGGCCGCAGGTTCATCCTGCACTATGGTGACATGACCGGTGCCACCAAGCTGGTCAGGATCATCCAGGATGTCCAGCCTGATGAAATCTACAACCTGTCGGCCCAGTCCCATGTGCAGGTGTCGTTTGAGTCTCCGGAATACACGGCAGATGTGGATGGTCTGGGTACCCTGCGTATTCTGGAGGCCATACGGCTTCTGGGTCTGGAGAAAAAGACCCGGTTTTACCAGGCATCCACCTCCGAGCTGTACGGCAAGGTACAGGAGATCCCCCAGACAGAATCCACTCCGTTTTATCCCCGGTCTCCCTATGCGGCTGTCAAACTCTATGCCTACTGGATCACGGTCAATTACAGGGAAGCATATGGCATGTATGCGTGTAATGGCATTTTGTTCAACCATGAATCTCCGATCCGGGGAGAAACCTTTGTCACCCGGAAAATCACCCGGGCCCTGGCCCGCATTGCCCTGGGACTTCAGGACTGCCTGTTTTTGGGAAACCTGGATGCCCGGCGGGACAAGCTGTGCACTGATGCCGGATTTCCTGTGTGTGCCTATCATGAATAAGGGTCATGAATAAAGGAAAGATAAGTGGACAGATCAAGTAAAATCTATGTGGCAGGGCACCGGGGAATGGTGGGGGCTGCCATCTGGCGCATACTGGAAGAGCGGGGATTCACTCGGTTGAAGGGACGGACGTACACTGAACTGGAGCTGTGTTCCCAGGCGGCGGTGCAACCGTTCTTTGAACAGGAAAAACCCGATTGTGTGGTCCTTGCGGCAGCCAGGGTGGGGGGGATTCATGCCAACAATACCCAGCCGGCCCGGTTCATTTATGAAAACCTGATGATCGAAGCTAATGTAATCCATGAAGCCCGGCGCTGCGGAGTGAACCGCCTGCTTTTTCTGGGATCATCCTGCATCTATCCCGGGCTTGCTCCCGAGCCCATTGCGGAATCGGATCTTTTGACCGGTCCTCTTGAACCTACCAACGAGCCCTATGCCGTGGCCAAAATTGCCGGCATCAAGCTTTGTGAATCCTATAACCGGCAGTATGGCACTGATTTCCGCAGTGTCATGCCCACCAATCTCTATGGACCGGGGGACAATTTTCATCCGGAAGACAGCCATGTGATTCCCGGGTTGATGCGGCGGTTCCATGAAGCCAGAAAATCCGGTCAGGAGCAGGTCGCCATCTGGGGAACGGGCAGCCCCCGCCGGGAGTTTCTGTATGTAAAGGATATGGCCGAAGCATCCGTGCATGTCCTGCTGCTGGACAAAGCCGTGTATGATGCCCATACCGCCCCCATGTGTTCCTATATCAATGTGGGAACAGGGCAGGACTGCACCATCCGGGAGCTGGCTGAAACCATGGCACAGGTGGTGGGATTTTCCGGAAAAATCGTGTATAATACGTCAAAACCCGACGGCACCCCCCGCAAACTGCTGGATATCTCCACCATCTCAAAACTTGGCTGGCATCCCAAAGTGTCCCTGCAGCAGGGCCTGAAAAAAACCTACGCCTGGTTTTCGGGTCGGACCGATATAACTGATTGATATTATGATAAAATTATTAATAATTGCATGGTTTTTATCCCTTAGAAGGCCCATTTTGCCATCAAAATGGGCCTTCTAAGGGATAAATCGGTCGCACGTCTGGATTTTGAAAACAAAACAGTGCTGACGTATGAATAAGCAAGATAAATGATGCCAGCAGTGTGATCTACCCCAAAAAAATATTTTGTCGCAAAATTTCATTAAACAATCATTTCGCTTTTTGATAAAGATAAACTCGGGTGCGTATGAATTTAGCACCCCAAGCGACAGGTCACTTTTGCAAAGGAGATCATTGTGATTGTTCAATGTGGGCGGCACATAAATAAAGAGGAGCTTGAACACATACAGGAGACGGTTGAGACGTTTTCTCGGTTGAGTCGGGTAGAACTGGCCCATACCATATGCGAACATTTGAGTTGGTATACTGCATCCGGCAGGAACAAGTTGGATGCCTGTTTGAAGCTGTTCAGTCGGCTGGAAGCGAAAGAAATGATCCAGTTGCCTGAAAGGGGCAGGTATTGATCTTGGATATAAAATGGGCATATCAGACCAGATTGAAATTGCTATTTTCCGGTTCAACCGTATAAAAAATATCCATATAGGCATTTCCAAAAATTCCAATATCATGAAAGAAATGCCCCATTATGAAGCGTTTATCCGCCAGATGATCATGACCGGGGAGATCCAGGAAGTCTACAGTGCCTATTATCGTCAGCGGGGTCTGTCTGTACCGGCTGTTTGATTTTTTTTGGCTTTCCGGGATATGTCAATCGTCCAGCCAATAATATCGCAAATTATTATTCACTCTAAAAGTGTATTGATTTTATCTATTGAAATACAAAATTGTAGAGATACTTTCAATTTGATTCATGGCCTGATTTAAAGGATAATGTATAGTTAATCCGAAGTGACAACAGTGGGCTGAAATATAGTGCCATGAATCACCGGACAGGGAGATGAAATGAATAAAAAAACAGATAACAGATTGCATGATTTTCGGTTGACCCAGTGTGTGAAAGGGGCGGGCTGAGCTGCAAAATTACCGCCAGGGGACCTGGCAGAGGTTTTGCAAGGATTGTTCATCCCGACAGATAAAAATGTTCTGGTGGGGATGGGTACAGCCGATGATGCCGGAGTTTACCAGGTGAGCCCGGACCTGGCCCTGATTCAGACGGTGGATTTTTTTACCCCCATTGTGGATGATCCTTATGATTTTGGCTGCATCGCCGCTGCCAATGCCCTTTCTGACGTATATGCCATGGGCGGGGTTCCCAAAACCGCCATGAACCTGGTGGCGTTTCCCCTGGGAACCATGGATATAAAAGTGCTGCGCGATATCCTGGCCGGAGGCCTGCATATT
>JAABTU010000197.1 GCA_011389715.1 Desulfotignum sp. | reverse complement strand
CCGGCATAATTAGTGTAAATCAGATTGGCTGCAATGACCGAATCTCGGACAGACGCTAGATTGATGGCTGCTCCGCCGATAGTTCCGTTTTCATACAAAATGTTATGAGAGATGACGCAGTTGCTGCTGATACCATCTCCGCCCATGGAAGGATCAGCGTTGATCTGGATACCGCAGGCATTATTATGATGACAGGTGTTATAACGGATGACCGCATTATCCCCGCTGTTGCTGTGATAAATGCCGTGTTCCTCAACAGAGCCGGTACAGACGTTGAATTCAGCGGTGAAATTGTCGGCAAAGGCGGTGAAAATGCCCCATTTCCGATTGTCGCGGCAAAAGCAGGATGTGACGGTGACATGATTGGCGACCCGGATATCGATACCAGCCCTTTCCGGAGCATTGGCCACTTCCAGTCCATTAAGAACCCACCAGTCGTAAGATTCAATTTCAATGTTGCTGCCCTTCAGATTGCCTGTTCCAGGGGCATTTATAAGCACTGCGGCACCGGCATCCGCCGTAAAGGTGATCGGTTGGCCTTGTACGCCACCGGATGCAGCACGGAACCCGGAATAGGTCCCTGCCTTGATAATGACCCTATCGCCGGCTGTCACTTGGTCGGCTGCATGCTGCAGGCTCATCCAGGGGCTGGTTGCCGTACCGGGAGCGGCATCACTTCCATCCACTGACACATAAAAAGTTGCTGCATGAAGTTGGATGCTGAAACAAAAAAGTATTAAGGACAGCGGTACAAAAAAACATGATTTGTGCATGGCTCGTCTCCTCCAAAAAGCTGTATCTATGAAAGCCTAAACTGCCGATACCGGAGCATTTTAATAGACTTTCACTTTTCAATTGTGGCAGCCATCCGCCATATCTGCTAATAATGCTTCAAAAAAAAATAAATCAGGCCCGCAAGTGAGTCAGGAAAAGAATAATAGAACGTTTTTCTACATTTTTCTTGGTACAAAAATCTATACTTCTCATTAAAACAAACTGTTTGTGTTGTCAACTCCTTTTCAGGCTTCTGGACATTTTCCCATGATTCGTTCTTTTTTCTTCAAAGCCAACATGATTTCGGTATTATGCATATGAATTGTGCAAAGATGCTCTGATCAATTTGAGGATGTGGGGAATACCCTATATATAAATGGATTTCACCGGTCATATAGGAAAAAACCAATGGATAGATAAAGACTACCTGACAGGCGGCCTGGTAATCCCGTACCAGGAACTGAGCCTGGAAGCCCTTCAGGGTGTCATCCAGGAATTAAGAAACAAACTTGAAACTTTTTCCATCATGATATAAAAGTCGGATTTAAACCAAACGTTAAAAAGTATGATGATGCAGAAAATTTTCATCACAAGCAACGGCTTGATTGATATATCATGCCCGGAATGCGGTAAAATCAGACAGGTGGATGTTTCCAAATACCTGGGCAGAGATAAAGCTTTGAGTTTCAAAGCTACCTGCAGGTGTGGTCATGTTTTTCCAGTGATGATTGAAAGAAGACAGCATATCCGGAAAAATCTTAATCTCAAAGGGAACATTAATTACAAGTCAAATCAATACCCGGTAAAAATTTTAGATATTTCCAAATTCGGCCTTCGGGTTATGGCCGGAAAGGCACTGAATATTATAGAGGGAGAACACCTGGAGATTACATTCATACTTAATGATCCGGGAAAATCAACCGTATCAAAAGAAGCCGTTGTCAAAAAAAAATATGATAATCAGAAAGGTGTCATTGGAATAGAATTTTTGTCCCACGAGCATTATGATGCTTTTGGAAAATATATGTTGTTTTATTTCCAATGAACATCTTTTAACAAGTAACAAGCCCTCTTTTTTGTGCCAACATATAGAGGTAGCAGCCTATATTGACATCAAAAGACTGGATGTGCCATATATTATTATCATCCTGAAAACAGAAAATTGGAGACGTCATGGCAAACAGATTGTTTCACACATTTATCAGCCTTTTTGCGGCATGTTTTGTTTTCACATCCATGGCGCAGGCCGGAGGAACCATAGATGCCGGTCTCAGAATCAACATCCCGTGTATCAATGTCAACGGCGGTTTTTATGAAACCAGCCTTGTGCCTTGGTTCAATACGTCTGATCCGGGCGGTTATTACTGGCAACTCGGCGGTTCGGTAGCCCCGTCGTCTGATGACGGCGACTGTGCTTCCCTGGGCAGCACCTTTGCTATTTTTCTGCCGAATCTGTCGGTTTCCGGCATCCTGTTTGACGTAACCCTTCCATTTTATGCCAGCTCCGAGAATCCCAACGACCCTACCTGGACCCTGGGAAATATTGTCCCGGTTTCAACAGCTTCCCCTTTTTCTCTCACCAGCCAGGAATTTTCCAACGGAAGCCCCATACCCCTTGAATATGCCTGTACTTCTTTAGGCGGCAGCAATCTTTCACCTCACCTTTCATGGTCCAGTCCACCGTCGGGCACCCAGAGCTATGCATTGGTCATGGATGATGAGGACAGCCCCTGTGGCACAGGTGCCAATGCCTGCAGACACTGGGCGGTATTCAATATTCCCGCCAGTGTGACAGAATTTGCTAAAGCCCAGGATATGAATGCCGTTCCTGGAGCTACAGAAGGTTTGAATTGGGAAGGTATGACCGGATATACAGGCCCCTGTCCACCAAATCAGCACACTTACACCTTTACTGTTTATGCTTTATCCGCAGGCATGCCGGTCATCAGCCAGGGAACACCCATGACCCGCAGCCAGTTTGAATCAGCTTATAAGGCATATATTATAGAATCAGCAACACTACAGGGCCTTTTTTCACCATAATCGTTAAAGTTTTCCATTTTGACAGAGTGTTTCATTTCCGGCCAATCATGGATTAAACTACTTATATGGGCATAGAACCACCGGTCGTGATCCTTTTTAGCGGGTTGGGAAAAAACCAGGCTTGGATGCTGCAGCCGATCGAGATGAAACTTTGATGTCTCCAGTCTGCTCTGGACCAGACAGCCTGGGTATATGATTATTATTGCAAAGATGCTGTATGCCCTGACTGGAAGCTACTTGAGAAACAGGCGCAGGAAGCCCGTATTGGCCTATGGAGCCACCCTGATCCTGTGCCGCCATGGGACTCTATAGGCGAGGTGCCAGAAGCGCTTCACAGGCGGAAGTGGTTGTCTCTAATACATACCATGGCAATAAATCAGAGGTGGAATTATCCCCGCCAACGAAAACCCCATGATTGGGTTGTTTTTGTACTTATGGCTCAACGGTGTTCATGGATGTTCCATGCGCACCGTTTTCTTATATATAGCGGGGGAGGGGATTAGCTGCTGAACCCTGTCATCCGTGGGTGATTTCTTTTGTTTTTAGCTTGGGTTTAGATGGCTCTGCAGCTTCATTTTCATGGGGTGCCATGGCTTCAATTGCGCGGTTCGGATTTGCCTCCACCTCATGCAGTATATTAACGACCTTGGCCTGCTGCAGCCAGTTTATTTTTCCGGTGCCCACATCATAAATAGCGCCAACAACTTTCACCTTGCCATTTTTAACCAGATCTCTTGTGGCAGGACTTTTCATGAACAGATCCCGGATACCGATCCATACATTTTCTTCGATTGCCAGGGGGATGATGTCATCTCCCTGGGCATGGGGATAAATTTCAATCGCCCGGTGAACTGCAGGTTCTATATTATCAACAAGCGGAGGGATATTTCTTTCTAATGGATGTCCATTTCCCTGAACCGCGTGGGTGACAGCTGTGACAGCACCGCACTGGGTATGACCCAGAACCACCATAACCGGAGTTTTGACATGGGCCAGACCGTATTCAATAGATCCCACTTCATCTGTATCGCAGACATTTCCAGCCACCCGGATCACGAAAATATCCATGACACCAGCATCAAAAATTGTTTCCACCGGCACTCGCGAATCAGAACAGGTAATAACAGTTGCATAGGCATAGTCAGCCTGATTTTCTTTTCCTGCCTGGATAAGGCGATTTTTATCCATGTTTGGATGTGTTGATTTTCCACTGAAGAAACGGTCATTTCCTTCCTGAAGCATTTTTATAACCTTGTCAGGACCAGGTTTTTCACCTTTTGGAGTTTCTGAACACCCGGACAAACATATAAACCCTGTAATGATAATAGCCGCCACCAAACAGCTAGATACTTTTCTCATACTGTTTTTCCTTTTCTGGTATTTTTTTAGGCAGAACTGCCACTTTGGCTTCCTGCAACTAAAGAAACTGTTAACAAAACTTTGTATTTCACGTCAATGTTTATCAATATCCTGTAGAGGACATAATACATATTTCCCTGAAAATTCCAGGTCCAGCAGGTAACATTTTGGTAATCAGTCAATAGAACCCATCTTCGCACAAGGTCAGATTTGCTTTATTGTTCACTGTGTTGGAACGGTGATTTGATCTTTTTCAATTTGTTGCGGGAGCAGCACTTAAAAATCCTCATTGGACATGGCTTCCGAAATATTTCGAACAGGTGTTGCAGAGAATTATAGGGTTCAGGCCCCTTGGCCTTGGCAGTTTCAATCAGGCTGTAAATAGTCACACTGTGGTCCGGGCGCCTTCTCAGGTTCA
>JAABTU010000196.1 GCA_011389715.1 Desulfotignum sp. | reverse complement strand
CCATCTGCCCGAAGGGGGCGGCCTGGTCCGGTCTTTTTTCGGTCAAAGCTTTATAGGTTTCCAGGGCCTTTTCCAGGTTGTTGTCCCGGGTGTACAGTCTTGCCAAAGTAATATAGGGGGTGATATGGCCGGGATTTTTTTCGATGGCCTGTTCCAGCATGGCTTTACCCTCGTCCTGCTTGTTTTGGGCCAGCAGCAGATTGGCCTTGAGGTTCAGGATCACGGAACCGGCAATAGGGTTGTCCCCGGTTTTTTCAAAGTGCGAATCACACCGGTTTATTGCCTGGCTGTAATGCTTTTGCGAGGCATATACATGGATGATGTGGGTGAAGACATCCATGAGATAGGGATTCAGTGCCAGGGCTTTGTCAAAATGTGCCAGTGCATTGCCGGTGTCGTTCTGTGACCGGTCCAGGAGCCCCAGTTTATACCAGGCAGACGGGTTGTCCGGATTCCGGGCCGCCATTTTTTCATACAGGGTCCGGGCCTGTTCATGGTCCTTGTTTGCCAGGGCAATATCTCCCATCAGCAGATTGGCATCGTAATGGTCCGGGATTTTCTCCAGAATTGTGCTTGTGTTGTTTTCCGCCAGATACAGGTCCCCCTGGCGGAAATACAGCGTGGCCATCATCAGCCGGGCCTGGAGCAGCCCCGGGTTTTTTTCCAGAGCCGTGGCAAGAAAGGGTTTGGCCTGGTCGAATTCCTTTTTGGCGAAATAGGCGGATCCCAAAAGGAAATTGTACCGGTCGGAATCGGGTTCATCCTTCAGCAGGGCTTGAAAAATGGTGATGGCAGCGTCATAGTCTTTTTTTGCTGCCAGTAACCGGCCTTTGACCTGTTTGGCTGCCGGATAATTGGGCCGTTTTGCCAGGATCTCATCCACAAGGGGTTCAGCTTTGTCCAGCTGTCTTGTGGCAAACAGAAATTCGCCGTAGGCAGTTTTTACCTCAAAATTTTCCGGGTCGATTGCCAGGGCTTTTTGGATATGGGTTTCCGCTTCCGATATTTTTTCCCGGGTGATGAGCAGCCTGGCCAGGGCCATATGCGGGGCAATGTGATCCGGGTCCATGTCAATGGCTGCAAGAAATCTGTCTTCCGCCTCTTCCCACCGGCCCCGGGAGGCCAGGAAATCCCCTGCGATCAGCAGCGGCTGGATCTCATCCGGCCGCCTGGAAATCAGGCTGTCCAGGACCGATTTTGCCTTGTTCTCCTTTTTTTGGGACAGGTAAAATTCAAACAATGATTTGTGAACATCCAGGCTGTCCGGGGCCACATCCAGTGCCTGGTTCAAAACAGCCTCGGCCTGCTCCATGTTGTTCCTGGATCCGTGAATGCGCGACAAAGCAAGATAGGCCCTGATCTGGGTGTCATCGATGGCCACTATCTGTTCATACACCTCTTTTATGGTATCCAGGTCCTGTTTTTCCTGCCCCAGGATTCCTGCATGCAGATACAAAGCCTGGATATTGTCGGGTGCTTTTTCCAGCACCGCATCCACCCGTCTGGCTGCCTCGGGCCGCTGTCCGGACAACAGGAAAAATGTGGCTGTCTGGAGTTTGTAATCCAGATTGTCAGGAGCCAGCTGTTCCAGGCGCAGAAAAGTGGAAAACGCTTCTTTGGCATCTCCCTGCTTCATGTGTATTTGGGACAGCAGGTCATGGGCCGGGATCGATCCGGGATCCAGCTGCAGAACATTCTGGAGCTGAATTTTGGCCTTTGCATAATCCTCCTGCTCAAAATAGGTCTGGCCTTCTTCCAGCAGTTTCTGTGCTTTTTTCTCATCAGAGGCGCATCCGGTCAAAAGGGCGATAAAGCAGATAAACACGGTTGCATAACGGGCGGTTGTTTGCATCATGGCGGCATCTCCTGATAATCGGGGTTGCATCATAATTATCTTCTATTAAAAGGATCAGGGTAATTATATGGATCGTGGTAATTATATAAGGACAGGCGGTTTTTATATTTTTCTGGAAACGACCCTGACATGGTGGAGCCGATCAATTCTCCATCCGCGTCATAGGCTTCCACCCCCCAGTGGATATCAAACCGGGTCAGCATCTCCCAGGTCCAGGGATCCAGCATTTGTTCATACACCATGGCCGGGCCTTTTTCAAAAAAACGGGGTGTGGGTAACAGGGTGTTCGGCAAAAACCCTGGATTGTCAGTGCCCGGAATCAATTCGATATCCAGGGGCAGGGTTGTGCCTGTCTGGACATGGTAAAGAGACATGTTGAGAACGTAACGGGCCGTCTGTGGAATTTTTGTGAACATGAAAGGAATGGTACCTTCCGCTCTATCATGGTGGAGGACAGCATTGTCGGACGGGGACAGCAGAACAATTTCCCCGGGGCCGGTAGAGGCTGCAGATTGCATCGGATTCCCATTGACAGAGGGTATTGGGGTTGAATACATGTCAGGATCCGGCTGTGAATGCACCACAATGATATTGCCGTGGACATCCTCAGCCTCCAGAAACAGCGTCTGCTGGGGCGGGATGATATCCACCTCAAAACTGAAATGCGCATACCCGAGATTTTGGCTTTCTGAACTGCCCGGGATTCTGACATCGACATGGGAGGCATCGTATACACTGCCGGTGACCAGTGCCCTGGTAGGAGAAATCATGGTGTGGCGGGCATTGATGATCGGCGGATTCTTTTCGAAAAGCCATTCTTTGCCGGTTTTGTAAACAATCTGCCGGGAACTGCCGTCACCTGCCGCATTTTTAAAAAACACGGTGAATTCATATTCCGTGTCAGGCGCCAGATCCAGTGACATGGTGCAGGTGCCGTTGGCGCACGCCCGGAAAAATGGCGTCTCAAGCCGTATCTGTTGATGGGTTGTCCTGTTTTTTTGCACCACCACATAATGGGAGATATGATTGCCGCTTTGATTGGAATAATCCGCCGTAATCTGTTTTGTCAGCCCGAGGGCGGAACCGCACCACAGGAAAAGCGCCAGGGAGAGGGTACATATCAGCCGGGCGGGGAAGACAAAAAAGGTTTGCATGATCGGATTCCTTCGGATGGGTATCATTTGTGATGTCCACTATAAACAAAATCATACCCCCTGTCAAAACAATATTAATTGGAATATTAATTGGGGTCAGACCCCATTTAATTTTTTGAACCCATTTAATTTTGACCCCATTTAATTTTTATTGGGGTCAGACCCCATTTAATTCCATTTAATTCCTCGATACGTAATTTTTTGATATTTGGTCTGTCCCCAGTTAACAGGACTGGATTTTCAACCTTTGGCCCAGGGCTTTTTTCGCCCGGGGTCCTCCATGCACAAGGCGGATCTCACCGGGGGGTTCGGGCATGGCAGCCACCCATGCGGACAGGGTGTCCTGGTCGGCATGGGCTGGGTACCCGGTGGGGCATCAATTCCGGCTTCCATGGCCCGGAACTGACTGTCGGTACGGCTGGAAAAAGGCAAGCCTCTGATGGCTTAGAACGCGGTTTTTCATGCCCAAAAGGCTGGTTTAAGCAGGAAATCGGGGTGCTTTTTGACAATATCTTCTTTTATATCAGCTGGTTGTTCTGGTCCGACCCCCCGTTACACCTTGGCTGCCCAAGGCGATCTGTTCGAACAGGTAGTCGGAGTGGACAGAGCTGTTGGGGGGGGGCGGGGTGAGGGCGTTGAACCTTTCGGTGAAGGTGACGGAGGTGTCATCGGCATGGGCAGGAAAGAAAGTCTTAGTGGTTTTTCCGATCCTGTTCCCGATATTGTCTCTTGACGTATTTACATATTGTAACTACAATGATAATAATGAATTTTGAATGGAATGAAAACAAGCGAACTTCAAACATATCAAAACATGGAATAGATTTCATTGATGCGCCAATAATTTTTGATAACTACACACTGACCATTCAAGATGATCGTTTTGATTATGGTGAAGACCGCTATATCACATTTGGAATACTTGAAGGTAGGGTTGTTTCGGTTGTTCATACGGAAACCGAAAACACAATAAGAATTATCTCGATACGGAAGGCGACAAAATATGAACAAAAAGTATACTTTTCAAAAATCCCGGACTGATTGGGACCGGGTTGATGAATTAACTGACAATGATATTAACTTTGATGATAATCCGAAAATTACTCCGGAAAAATTTGCAGATGCTGTGTTGCGTAAAGGGTTCAAACCTGTGGTAAGGAAAACCCAGGTAACTTTGAGGATTGATGAAGATGTTTTATCATGGTTTAAGAATCAGGGGAAAGGCTATCAGACTAAAATCAATGCACTATTGAAAGCTTATAAAGAAGCCCATCAATAT
This sequence comes from Desulfotignum sp., assembly GCA_011389715.1. Lineage (GTDB taxonomy): Bacteria > Desulfobacterota > Desulfobacteria > Desulfobacterales > Desulfobacteraceae > Desulfotignum. The sequence continues at coordinate 308 of JAABTU010000196.1, read as the reverse complement.
AAATAAATCTCAAATTTACGGAATCGGGGTGATTTTTGACAATATCTGCTTTTATATCAGCAGGTTGGTCTGGTCCGACCCTCCGTTAAACAAATTATACGAGGAGGCAACAAAATATGAATATGACAACTTTGACAATGGAACTGCCAGAAACAGTATTCTCTGCACTCCAGATGGACCCCAATGAATTCACGCGGCAAATGCGTATTGCTGCTGCCATAAAATGGTTCGAACTTGGCAAAATATCACAAAACAAAGGCGCTGAAATTGCGGGTATTCCCAGATCTGAATTTATCGAGGCTTTGTCA
>JAABTU010000195.1 GCA_011389715.1 Desulfotignum sp. | reverse complement strand
AGGGAGGCGCCAGCCTTGTTGACCTGGCTGAAGCCGGCACCGAAACCATTAATATCAATGAGATCGGTGAAATATTTGTGAACGGCGATCTGGTGGATACCCTGGATGTGGTGGATTTTGCAGACCGGCAGAAAATCGCGCAGCAGGGGGAGAATCTGTATGCCTATGCCGGTGATCCCAGAGATGAAATACCGGTGGATGCCGTGAAAATAAACCACCGTGCCCTGGAAAAATCCAATGTCCAGGCGGTGTATGAAATGGTGAAGATGATCGATTACCACCGCATGTTTGAAACCTTCACAAAATCCATGACCACCTTTGATGAGGTGGATGGCCAGGCCATCAACAATGTGGGCAGATTAACCTAAGGAGGCAAAGATGATACGATCCCTCTGGTCCGGTGCCACAGGCATGGGGGCCCAGCAGATGCAGACAGATGTGACAGCCAATAACCTGGCCAACGCAAGCACCGCCGGATTCAAGAAATCCCGGGCCAATTTTGAAGATCTCATGTACAGGACCCTGTTGATCGCAGGCCAGACAACCCCTGGCGGCGGACAGGTGCCCACAGGCATCCAGGTGGGTATGGGGGTGAAACCCTCATCCGTGCAGAAGGTATTTACCCAGGGAGATTATGTCCAGACTGACAACCAGCTGGATTTTACCATCCAGGGCCGCGGTTTTTTCCGGGTGACCCATGGGGATGAAGACCTGTATACCCGGGCCGGCAATTTTACCCTGGACAGTGACGGGTTCATCACCACCCCGGCAGGGGACAGGCTGCAGCCGGAAATCGCCATTCCCATCGAAGCCAACACCATCACGCTGCAGGATGACGGTACCCTCACGGTTTTCGGGGCAGAAGAAGATATCCTGGCCACCGAGGAGGTGCTGATTACCACCTTTGTCAACCCGGCAGGGCTTGTTGCGGTGGGCAACAATCTTCTCCGGCCCTCGGAAGGCTCAGGCGATCCCATTGAAGTGGTGCCGGGGGAAGAAGGTTCCGGCACCACGGTTAACAATTATCTGGAGCTGTCCAATGTGAGTGTGGTGGAGGAGATGGTGTCTTTGATCGTGGGGCAGCGGGCCTATGAAGCCAATTCAAAATCCGTGCAGACAGCTGACAGCATGCTCAGTACGGCCAACGGGTTGAAACGGTAGTCTTGTATGAGAACCGGCGGTTTCCATAAATCCAGGATGATCCAGGCGTATTTTTTACTGGCAGTGGTGCTGCCCCTGTGGCTGGTTATGCCTGCCCAGGGCCAGGAAAAGATCCAGATCCAGGTGAAAAAAAATGCCCTCGTGCACCAGGATGTCATCTATTTGGGGGAGATCGCTGACATCCGGGCAGGCGGGTTTTTGCAGCAGGCCCTGGAAAAAATTGCACTGGGCCGGTCCCCGAGGCCGGGTGATCTGGACCAGGTTGACAGGCAGCGGATCATCTCTTTGATCCAGTCCCAGCCCTATCTGGAGCCGGGCCAGGTGACACTGGCATGTCCGGACCAGGTATTTGTGAAGCGGGCAAGCCAGACCCTGGACCGGCAGCGCATCCAACAGACAGTGGACCAGATGCTGGCGGCCCGGTTCCCGGACCGGCAGTACATTGTTTCCGGCCTTAAGATCAGGGGATTGAAAACCTATCCTTCCGGAGAGATCCAGCTGGTCCCTGATGCCGGCAACCTGGTGAACCGAAACGGCCGGCTGTCCCTGTATCTGGATGTCTTAATCAATAATGAAAAACAGAACCGTCTGGCGGTGTCCGGGACCCTGCAGGTGATGTCTCCGGTGGTGTGTGCCAAAAAAAACCTGCGGCGGGGGGAAAAAATTGCCCGTTCCGATGTAAAGATTACCCCAAAAAATCTGTTTGATCTGGACAAGGATGTTGTGGCCAGGCCCGAAGAAATCGACGGCATGCTGCTGCGCTCTGATATCAGCAAAGGGCAGGTTGTTACTATGAGAATGCTGGAAAAAGCCCCTGTGATCCGGAAAGGGGATATTGTTTCCCTGGTGGCGAAAAAAGGCAGTCTGGTCATTGTGACATCCGGTATTTCCAAAGAGGACGGGTTTCTCAATGCAGCCATATCTGTTGAAAACATCACCTCGGGACAGCAGGTGAAAGCGCGCGTAAAAAGCAGGTCACAGGTGGAGGTGATCTATTAGAAGCGCTCCAGCCGGGATTATGAAAGTGTTAAGTTTTAAGTGTTAAGTTTTAAGGGAATACCTGAGGGCTAACAGCTAACAGCTAACAGCTAACTGCTTTCATGATTTGTTGTACCTGGCAGGGCATGGGTGTTATTTGGATGGTTACTTGTATATCACCACATATTTTTTATCCTCAATTTGAACAACACCATGCCCCGTCGGGCACAACAAATGAGGAACGCCTTCAGCGTAAGTTAGTAGCTTAACACTTAAAACTTAACACTTAAAACTTTCACCCAAAGAGGTTGAAACATACAGAATATGATGAACAAGAAAATATGCAAACCCCATACGGGAATGGAAATGGAAATGGGAATGGTGCTGGTTGTTGTTGTCCTGGTGCTCATGGCCGGATGTGCCGGCAAATCACCGAACAACAGGGCAGATATGGCCATACCCCCGGATACAGCCATTGCCCCGGCCATTGACAACTATGTGCCCGGGGGGGCAGAGGAAGGTTCATTGTGGACCGATGCAAAAGGGTCCATGTTCGAGGACACAAAAGCCAATTATGTGGGGGATACGGTGATCGTGGATATTGTGGAAAATGCTTCCTCCAGAATGGATGTCAATACCGAGGCCAGCAGGAACACCCGGATGCGTGTCGGGGTGCCCACCCTGAATGCATTCGGTTATGCCACCCGGCTGGGAGGGGGCGATAACGCCAATCTGATCAGTACGGATTTTTCCAATGATTTTGAAGGGGAGGCCCAGAGTGACAGAAGCGGCCAGGTCACAGCATCCATCGCCGCAAGGGTGGTGGAAGTGCTGCCCAACGGCAATTTGAGCATTTTTGGCAGACGGGCCATGAAAATTGACAATGAAACCCAGTATATCATTGTGTCCGGCATTGTCCGGCCCCAGGATATTGCCGCATCCAACCGGGTGCAGTCCACCTTTCTGGCTGATTCCCGCATTGAGTACTACGGCAGGGGTGCCCTGGCTGACAAGCAGAAACCCGGCTGGGGAAACCGCCTGATTGACAACATCTGGCCCTTTTGATGCAGTGCGGTTTTTTTTATAGCGGTTTTTTATATGGGAGCGTCGTACATTGCATAAAACCAAAAAAACGCTGATACAGATTCTGGTCTGTATTGTTTTTCTGACAGGTGCTGCAGGGGTCTTCTCAGAAGCTTCTGCCGCACGTATCAAGGATCTGGCTGCCATCAAAGGGATCCGGTCCAATCAGCTCACAGGATACGGCCTTGTGGTGGGACTCAACGGTACCGGTGACAAGAACAAGGTGAGTTTCACCCGCCAGGCCCTGGCCAATATGATGGAAAAAATGAACATCTATGTGGACCAGAACCAATTACAGGTGAAAAATGTGGCTGCTGTCATGGCAACCGCTTCCATCCCGGCCTTTTCCAGGACAGGGAACCGGATAGATATCACGGTGTCCTCTCTGGGGGATGCCCAGAGCCTCAAGGGCGGCATGCTGCTGATGACGCCTCTCAAAGGGGTGGACGGCCGGGTGTATGCCATTGCCCAGGGTGCTGTCAGCCTCTCCATACCCAGTGATGTGGGGGACAGGGACAGCCACCTGCTGGTGGGCAGAATAGTCAACGGCGGCTCCATTGAACGGGAGATCCCTTTTAAGCTGGATGGAAAAAGAAATCTGACCCTGTCCTTGTTTTATCCGGATTTCACAACCGCCCGGCGCATGACCGACACCATCAATGCCGCCATCGGGGACCAGGTGGCCAAAACCATCGATGCCAGCGCCATCAGCCTGACAATACCTGAAGATATGTGGCAGGACCATGTAGCAGAGTTTATCGCTGACATCGAGAGTCTGAATGTCATTCCCGACACAATGGCCCGGGTGGTGGTCAACGAAAGAACCGGCACCGTGGTCATCGGGGCTGAGGTCAGTATTTCCCGGGTGGCCATCGCCCACGGCAATTTATCGGTCACCATCAATGAAGGCCAGGAAGATGAGCAAGAGGAAAGCCTGATGAACCTGCCGGCAAACACCACCATCGGCGAGCTTGTCCGGGGGCTCAATGCCCTGGGGGTGCAACCCAGGGATCTCATCGGCATCCTCCAGAGCATGAAGGCGGCAGGGGCTTTGCAGGCGGAGCTGGAGATTATTTAGTTGTTAGCTGTTAGCTGTTAGCTTTTGGTTGGTGGGAAGCGGCAGGGAAAATTTGTAATTGTAGAATGAAGTCTGATAACTGAGTACTGACGGCTGACGGCTTTTTATAGAAAGGTATATTCATGAAACTGGATGTGATTAATCAGAATTTGTTGAACCAACAGGTGGAAAATCTTGGAAATCAGGCCCGAAAATCCGCGGAAGAAAAGGAACTGGAAGAGGCGGTCCAGGGATTTGAGGCCATATTCATGCAGAGTCTTTTAAAATCCATGCGCCAGACCCTGCCCGGGGATGCCCTGTTCGAGAAATCCCATGCCATGGGCATTTTTGAATCCATGCACGACC
>JAABTU010000194.1 GCA_011389715.1 Desulfotignum sp. | reverse complement strand
AGACCCGGGTGGAGGTTTCCAACTACATGGCGGACTTGGTCTGGCCGCTTCCTGCCGACTGGGAGACATCAACTGCTTTTTCACCGGTCGGGCTGAATGTCACTGACAATACTGCTTCAGTCACTTATGGCAAAAGAGCTGTTGAACGCATCAAAGACAGTGTCTCTGCCATCACATTGGGTCGGAGAGCGGTTGAACTGGAAATGGGTGAATCAACTACCATTTTCATCAGCGGCGGATCCGGTGGTTACAGCGTGGTCAACTCCGACACACAGGTGGCATCGGCCTCGGTTACCAGCACCGATCTCGAAATTACCGGGTTGTTTGTGGGAAACAATACCCTTGTGGTAACAGATGCCTGGGACGTGTCGTCAGATGTTTCGGTAACCGTTTCGCCGATTACCTGCGGGGCCTATATTACACCAACCGTCTGGAAGGAATTTGACTGCTACAACCTGGCAGCCATCGGCAAAACCACCCATGATGATCCGTTCATCCCGTCCTGGCGCTTGATCGGCGGTTACTGGCAGTGGGGCCGAAAAGGCCCGGATCCTGACCAATGGTACGACACCAACACCCCTAATTTTGCTCACGGGCCTACCGGACCAAATTCAGTAGATGCCAACAGCAACAGTATCAGCAACTGGGATGCCTCTTATCCCCCGGATGAATCATGGTCTTCTTTATATAAAACCGCCAACGACCCATGTCCGTCAGGCTACCAGATACCCACACATATGGAATGGAATGGAGTCATACAAAACAATGCGCAAAATATCATTGGCACATGGTCCAACGATACAGATAATTACACCAATTATACGAGTGCCCGATTTTTTGGTGACAAACTGATGTTGCCGTCTGCCGGCAGACGTTACATGAGTAATGGAGCAATGTCTGAACTCGGCTTTCGTGGTTCTTATTGGAGCTCAACGGATGATTTGAAAGATCGTGCGCTATTCTTACGATTCGACAATGATGTTGCCGGCAGGTTCTGGAATGACAAAAGACTTGGGAAGTCCCTCCGCTGCGGAGGAAATGATGAGTCAAAAAGTTTCAGTGAACTTGGCGCAGCTATTAATCAAGTACGGTTTTTCGAGTGTGAAACTAAGCCACCCTTAGATGAAAGGATTTATGACACCATTTTCTCTCAAACCACCGGCAGAAGAATCTGCTATGAAATCGATATATCTTATCCCCCGCTGGTTCATGCTGAAACTTTCCTTTTGTCAGCCAGATATTACAGATCAGACGGCAGGATCAAATGTGACCCTGATATGTACTTTACTGTGCAACCCGGATGGAAAAATTCGTTTCATAGCTCATGTTGGGGATCTTCCACTCCGGGATGGTGGGAAAAAGGCACTTATACTGTCAAGCTTTATGATGGTACTACTGAAATTAGCCAGAAAACTGTTACTATCGAATAAATATTTTCCAGTTTAAGAAACCTTTTGGAGATAGAAATACTAATTTACATTATGATACCATATCAGCGCAGCCGAAAACAGCACTTCGAAAAAATTTATGAACTAGCAAATATCGTTGATTTAATTGAAAAAATACTTGTTAAATTTCGATTTCCTTTGATATAAAATTCCATCAACCTGTCAAACGGGTAAAGGAGCAAATCAAGCATGGTTGCAAGACGTTTCATCCGGGTCCCGGCATTGCCTCTGGCGGCATTAATTTTGGTACTGTTCGTCATGGCTGATGTCTCAGCTTCGCCCAGAACAGCTCTGGTGATCGGCAACAGCCGTTATCAAATTTCTCCTTTGAAAAACCCGGTCAATGATGCCACCGACATGGCTAACACCTTGACACAGTTTGATTTTGACGTCAATTTGCAAATCAATGCAGACCATCGCACCATGGTGAGAGCCATCCGGGACTTTGGCAGAACCATCAAAAAACACGGCGGTGTCGGCTTGTTTTATTATGCCGGGCACGGTATCCAGGTCAGAGGCCGCAACTATCTCATCCCCCTTGGTGCGGTGATTGAATCGGAAGGAGATGCCCAGTTCGAGGCAGTGGATGCCGGGTTTGTCCTGTCCAAAATGCAAGATGCCGGCAATGACATGAACATCGTGATCCTGGATGCCTGCCGCAACAACCCTTTTGCCCGCAACTTCAGGTCCAGCGCCCAGGGTCTGGCCCGTATGGATGCGCCCAAAGGGTCTATCGTTGCTTATGCCACGGCTCCGGGAGAACTGGCAGCAGACGGCAGCGGGCGAAACGGCATCTACACCAAGCATTTGATTCAAAATATTCAGGCCCCGCAGCTTAAGCTGGAGGATGTGTTCAAAAACGTACGGCGTGCTGTGGTGATGGAAACCGCCAACAAACAGGTACCCTGGGAATCTTCCTCTCTGATGGGCCAGTTTTATTTTTCTGCGCCGGAACCTTCTCCTCCACCCCAACAAACACCGCCTGAGTCGGATAAATCTGATATTTTAACAAAGCAGGCGGAAATCCTTTTTTGGGATTCCATCCAAAACTCGACAGATCCGGCCATGTTTGAAGCGTTTTTATTGCAATTTCCCGATGGGATATTTGCGAACCTGGCAACCATGAAAATCACCCAATTGACCCGCGCCAGGCAATCCGCCCTCATAGCGAAAAAGGATTCCGTGCCTACTGTAACAGAAAACAAGCCCACACCTCCACAACGGGTAAAACCGGCTGAAAAAAAAGAAACCATTACTGAAACAGGCACTACCTACAGCGGTTTTGTCTCTCCTCCTGCAACCCAGGCAGTGTCAGCAAAAAAACAACCTGAAACCCCGCCAAAGACAAAACCGGCCCAAACAAAGACAGAAGTCAAACAAACAAGTCCACATAAAAAACCGGTTGACACCATTAAAACCGAACCGGCAGAAGTCAAAGTAAAAAAGCCCGTCAAAACCGATATGGTTGCCGCCCTTGATGTCAAAGTGGGAAAACCGGATGTTGAGACTTCACCCTCTCCAAAGAAAGACATTGATTCTTTTTTGAAAATAGCTGTTTTCCCTTTCAAACCTGCTCAGGATTATTGGAACCAATTCGTTCTGAACAGTGCTGAATCATTTTTTCTCCAGAACAAAAAACTCAAATTGATTGCATCCTTTTATGAAAATGAATTAACTGCCACAAACCAGGCGGTCAATCAGGGGAAAGAAAAGCCTTTTTTACCTCTTAATGACAAAAAGTACAACTTTGACAGGATATGGGGTTCCAAACAAATGAGTTTTGGTCGAGCCAAGCCGCATATTCAAGAAATTTCCGATAGCGGGAAAACATTAGGGGCTGATTATATTTTAACCGGTTCTGTTTTCTCATCACATGGTGATCCGGTTTCAGGCAGAATCTCTTTATTTTTAATTGATGTAAATCACAATAAAATGGTCAGCGAAAAATATTCATCTTCAGATATGGAAAGTGACTGCTTTCACGTTTCCAATAGCTTGATTGAAAAAATGTTTGAAAAAATATCCAATCTGTGATCATTCAAAAAGGAGCTCGCATGAAATATATACACACCATCCTGATCTTGCTGACCATCCTTTTTTCATCCATTTCGGCCTATGCCGGTTTAACCAAAATCCAAGTATCCGAACTGTACGTGACCATTTTCGGTCGGGCATCCGAAGGTTCTGGAAACACCTACTGGCAAAGCCAGCCGGACATGGCATCGGCTGCAACAGAAATGCTCAACACCCCGGCGGCAAAAAACTATTTTGGTTCAAGCCTGGACACCAACCAGGCGTTTATCGAGCACATCTTTAAAAACACCCTGAACAAGACAGTTCAACAGGATGCTGACGGGATTCATTTTTGGACAACGCAGCTGGATAATGGTGTTTCCCGGAGCCGGGTAATTACGGACCTGATCGGCGCCGTCAAAGAATATGCCCCCGGCAGTTCTCGTTATGACAACGAGGGTGGCAGAGAAAGAGATGCTGATGATCAACTGACACCGGAACAACTCCAGACACTGGCCGCCTATCACCGGTTCCAGAACCGGGTGACGGTTTCCAACTACATGGCGGACTTGGTCTGGCCGCTTCCAGCCGACTGGGAGACATCCACTGCTTTTTCACCGGCCGGGCTGAATGTCACTGACAATGCGGTTACTGTGAATAATGCCAAAAGGTCGGTTGATTATCTTAAGGATATCACCCCTGCTATTGAATTGAGCCAGACAGCGATCAACCTGGAAGCTGGTGAATCGGCAACCATTTCCATCAGCGGCGGTTCCAGCAGCTTCAGCGTGGTAAACAGCAATACGCAGGTGGCATCGGCCTGGATTTCTGACAGCAGTCTTGAAATTGCCGGTTTATCCGAGGGCACCATCACCCTTGTGGTGACGGATACCGGGGGAGCGTCAGCTGATGTTACAGTGAGAGTAATAATCTGCGGTGCTTATATAGCGCCCGGTGTATGGAAACAGTTTGACTGTTACAACCTGGCGGCCATTGGCAAAGTCACAGGTGATGATCCATTCACTCCGTCTTGGCGGCTGATCGGCGGTTACTGGCAGTGGGGGCGTAAAGGACCTGATCCAAGTCAGTGGTATAAGACCAATACCCCTAATTTTGCACATGGTCCCACAGGGCCGGATTCGGGAGAAGCCAACGGTGGATCCATCAGCGGTTGGGATAGCAGCTATG
>JAABTU010000193.1 GCA_011389715.1 Desulfotignum sp. | reverse complement strand
GGGAGTTGGAACAGGCAGCAGATCTGGGCCCTGATCATTTTCGTCATCATGGTGTTCGGGTGGTTTACGGAAAAATCCTTTTATCAGATGGGGATCTATCCCATCCGGCTGGGCATCGGGGTGATCGCCGTGGCCGGTGCCATTGCCTATATTATCACCGGGGTGGTCAACTGGCGGGATTACCAGGAAAAAGTGGACTGGGGTGTTGTGTGGCTGTATGCCGGTGCCATCATCTTCGGCCGGACCCTGGACAGCACCGGGGCCGCCTATTGGCTGGCCCGGTCGGTGATCGACTTTCTGGCCCAGTTCGGCATGGAATCGGGCCTGCCCCTGCTCATGGTCAGCAACGGCCTGACTTCGGTCCTCACCAACCTGATGGCAGACGGCCCGGCTGCCGCATCTGTTGGCCCTATCGCTTTGAATATGGCAGGCATGGTGCATCCGGGAACCACCTATCTGCCTTTCATGGCCATGGCAACAGCGGTTGCGTCCTCTTTTGCCTACTGCCTGATCATCGGCACCCCGCCCAATGCCATCGTATATGCCAGTGGCTACCTGGAACCCAAAGATTATCTGCGGGTGGGTATTCCCATGTTTTTTATCGCCAATGTGGTGCTGCTGCTTTTTACCGGGATTTATTGGAGTTTCAGGGGATTCGGCACTTTGCCCGGATTCTGATCCGGATAGTGAAAGCCGATCATTCGGCACGTCAGACCGGTTCCCTGGCGTGCCATAACCAGACCAACGGGATTTTTTTGATAAGTAATTTCAAGGAGAGAAAAAAAGATGGAAAGGCAACAGAACCAAAACCAGGTGAAAAAAATCATGTTCAAGGATGGTAAAATGTACTTCACCAAAGAGACCGAACGCAGGATCTTTTTCTTTATGACGTTGATCGTGCTGGCATCCGGTGCCGTGATCAAGCTGTTCTAAGAAAGGTGGTGTAGGTGTTTATGGATTTTTGGACCACAATGAAAGGGAGGGTGATGTGATGGTGACCGGTGCATTACAAGCTTGCTGGTTTTATGCCTATGCATTGATTCAGCTGCTGATCGAACCGGGCCTGTTTTTCAGGGAGCTTGTGGAAAAAACCAGGCCCCGCCGTGCAGTGGCGTTCATGGTGATCTGTTGCCTGTTCTATGCCCTGGCAAGTCTGTTGACCGGGGCGTATTCCCAGCCGGTACTGATCATGGCGCTCATCTTTTTCGTCAATGCGGCCGGCATGATCCTGATCTCATCCACCCTGGGATATCTGGCCATGGTGATGATCGCAGGAAAAAAAGTATCCTTTGCCGTTATGTTCAGCATTTACACCTTTTCATCCGGGGTGACGCTTTTTTTGTCCTGGCTGCCGTTTCTGGTCTGGATTACCGAACCCTGGAAATGGTGGCTCATATGCACCGGCTTGAAAAATACCTGCAACCTGTCGTGGAAAAAATCCATCGTGATTGTGGCACTTTCCACAATCGTGTTGTTTTTTCTGGTGTATTCAGCGCATCGGGCATTTATTAAAAATTAAACATATATAAGGAGAACATTTCAATGACCGATCAGATAAAAGTATTGATGGTGGATGATGAAAAGCGGTTCAGGGAAACCACCCGGAAAATTCTGGAGAAAAAAGGGTTTGCTGTCATTCTGGCGGAAAATGGAGAACAGGCCCTGGAAAAACTGGAACAACAACCGGATGTGGTGGTTCTGGATATCAAGATGCCCGGGATGGACGGACATGAAACATTGAGCCGGATCAAAAAGAACAAACCGGACCTGCCGGTGATCATGCTAACCGGACATGGGGCCAGACCCTCGGCTCGGGACGCCCTGGTGGAAGGGGCCTTCGATTACCTGAACAAACCCTGTGACATCGGGCTGTTGTGTGCCAAAATCAAGGAAGCCTGCCATCTGGGTGACAAACTGCCGGCCCACAAGGAGCGGCGGGTGACAGCGGTGATGATTCCCGTGACCGAATATACCAGAATTTCTGAAACCAAAACCATCCAGGATGCAATTCTGGAACTGAGAACCTCCTTTGAAACCAAGATGGCCACGGAACATTTAATGGAAACCGGGCACCGCTCCATTCTCATCGTGGACCGCCATGATCAGATCAAAGGCATTCTGACTATCAGAGATCTGCTGGAGATGCTCATGCCCCCGTATCTGTCAGCCCCCAAACCCTTTCTGGCCGACAGTATCGAATATTCCCCCATGTTTTGGACCGGGATGTTCACCCAGGGAATCAAGGAGATAAAAAAGAAACAGATCACCGAGGCCATGTCTCCGCTGCCCGCCTTTATCGACGGCAACGCCAACCTCATGGAAGCTGCCTACCGCATGCTCAATGAAAACGAGCGGCGTCTGCTGGTGACAATAGCGGGAAAGATTGTGGGCATTATCCGGGAGCAGGACCTGTTTTTTGAAATGGAAAAGATACTGAAAAGCTGAACCAGCTTTTCAACAGCTGGAGATTTTATCAGAAAAGAACGGTGCGCAGAGAGGTGTTTTCCCTTCGCACCGTATTTTTTTGCCGCCGTGGCCGACAGAATAAGGGGGGGAATTGAACAGGTTCATTTTCTTAATCTCCTTTCATAGCAGACTCCTTCCTGAGCAATATTCGATCCAAATAAAAAAGCAGGATGGTGGGCATTTTTTGTTAAAGGGCATAAAATTTGCTATGTTCTTTTCTCGGGACAATGTCATGCAAACAGATATGTTAACCAAACCAGTCAGGACAGAATCATGATCAAGAAAAAATATGAAATTCTGGATAAAGGCCAAGTGCTTTCAATGATCAAAAACAGGGATACTGTGGCATTTTCCGGATTTTCCCCTGCCGGCGGTGCCAAGGCCATCCCCAGAATGCTGGCCGAACATGCAGCGGCGGAACACAGCCAGGGCAGAGATTTCCGAATCAGGGTGCTGACCGGGGCATCAGCCGGAGATTACATTGACAATGATCTGGCAAGGGCCAATGCCATTCAGTGGCGTGCCCCTTATCAGGGAGGACGTGAACTGCGGGATCAGATCAACCGGCAGGAAGTGGAATATGTGGACATGCACCTGTCCCATCTGGCCCAGACCGTGAGTGCCGGTTTTTTCGGAAAAATTGATGTGGCCGTGGTGGAAGCTACGGAGATCACTCCGGACGGGCGGGTGTACCTGACCACTTCCATAGGGGCCTCCCCCACCTGGCTGGCCTGCGCGGACAAGGTGATCATCGAGATCAACCATCGCCACTCCCACCGGCTGCGGGAACTGGCGGATATTTTCATAATTCCCCCACCTCCCCGGCGTACCCCCATCAATGTGCACACGCCGCTTACCAGGATCGGGTGGCCCTATGCCCAAGTGGATCCTGAAAAGGTGGTGGGCATCGTTGAGAACGACGAACCGGACCAGGTGGCGGCTTTCAGCCCAGAAGATCCTATGTTCCGGAAAATCGCAGACCATGTGATCCGGTTTCTGCTGGAAGAAAAACAGGCCGGCCGGATCCCCGAACAATTCTTCCCATTTCAGGCCGGCGTGGGAAATACCGCCAATGCCGTGCTGGCCGGTCTGGGCCATCACCCTGATATCCCGCCGTTTTACATGTATTCCGAGGTGTTCCAGGATGCCATGGTGGATCTGATATCAGAGGGCAAACTGCTGGGGGCATCTGCCACAGCCCTGACCGTTGTGCCGGAAAAGCTGGCCCGGATCACGGATAATATGGATTTTTTCGGAAGCCGCATCGTGCTGCGGCCCCAGGAGATCTCCAACCATCCCGGCATTATCCGGCGCCTGGGTGTGATTGCCATGAACACGGCCCTGGAAATGGATATATACGGCAATGTCAACTCCTCCCATGTGTTCGGCACCCATGTGGTGAACGGGGTGGGGGGTAGCGGTGAATTCACCCGGAACAGCCACCTTTCTATCTTCATGACCTCGTCCGTGGCAAAAGGGGGTAAAATCTCTTCTGTGGTGCCCATGACCCCCCATGTGGACAACAACGAACATTCGGTGCAGATAGTTGTCACGGAACAGGGCCTGGCAGACCTGCGGGGCCTGGGGCCCATGGAGCGGGCAAAAAAGATCATCAACACCTGTGCCCATCCGGCCTATCGGCCCTGGCTGACCGATTACCTGAAACAAAGCCCCAGAGGGCACATCTGCCACGATCTTTCCCGGTGCTACGAACTGCACCGGAACTTGAAGCAAACCGGGGCCATGTTGCCGGAGGGCGCGCTCAGGACGAACGAGCAGGTGACAAGACAGGAAGTTTTATCTTAAAATGCATGTCAAAAATAAAATGAATTTTTTTGTTGCGATATCTAAAAAATATTGACAATCGTTTGTAGATCATATTATTTGGAAAGTATGGCATGACTTGGGCTTGAATTATGTCCCTTCAGGCGTAATTCCCACCAAATATGATAATATTGTAAACTATATCGATGATGAATTGAACTTAAGAGGGTGGGGGAATCCTGTTTGTTCCCCGGAGGCGACAGAAAATACAAGAAATTTTCCCGAAACTCATCCAGTTGGGAAAAAAGATCAGTAAAAAAGGTGATTTCTTGTCCTGTGGGCATCTCCAACTGATTTCGCCTTTTTATACAGGGCAGTGCCGGTAAAGCATTGCCCTGTTTTTTTAAATTTGATGCCAAAC
>JAABTU010000192.1 GCA_011389715.1 Desulfotignum sp. | reverse complement strand
ACAGCTTCTGCCTGGCCGGCCTCTTCAAAATCATGCAGCACCGTGGCCATCAGGCACATGTCCACGCTGTAATCATCGATCTCGATCTGGCGGGCCGCATCTGATATCAGGGTCATGATATTGGTAATGTTTTGTTCTTCGATCCGCTCTTCCAGAAGTATGATCCCCTCTTCCCACAGGTCCAGCGCATACACCAGCCCCTGCTCTCCGACGATATCAGAGAAAAAAACAGAATAATCCCCTCTGCCGCAGGCCAGATCCAGGACAACCGATCCGGGCTTCACCGGCAGAACATCGGAGAATTTTTTCAAATCAATCAATTCAAAACTGCTCTTTCCGGCACCTTTTGGTTTTTTTCCCATTTCTTCAGTCATATTTCTTTCTCCCTGACGGATTATGCAGTGGCAAATTCATATTGCACAAAGGTTTTGTGTCAGCCAATGGAGATCATAGCACATTTTTTTCAAGAAAACATATTTCTTGACGGGTTGTGTCTGTCTGGGTAAGATTTTCCCTTGAGATGAAAATGATTGGCAAAAACCATAAAAATGTAAGGAAAGCCCATGGATCCTGAAAAAATCATGGAAAATTTATCAAAGGAACTGGGTCTGGCATTCAAAGGGATGGCCAAGGCCAAAAATATTGAACAAAAGGAAGCATACAGCAGAATGATAAAAAATTTATGCGAATCTTTGGGTGTATTTTTGGATTTTGCAAGCACGCTGCCTTATGGTGACTTTTATGATGAAGATGAAGATTATGAATAACCGCTGATGACGGTTCTTCAAACGCGGGGAACTGATTTTTTTGATAGGTGACCCTGATGGTGCATGGGTCTGTTATCAGCTTCTTGTACCAGACCTGCCTGGTCATAATCGGCAATGCCCCCCTCTGGAATCGATCAGGCCGGGGCAAAGGTATTTTCCTGTAACATCCTTGATCCGGATGTCGGCATTGGTCCTGATGTGTCCGCAGCTGCCGATACAGGCGATAATCCCCTTGTACACGGCAATGTCGCAGCCGGGCCGCCTTACCCGGCCGATGCAGACATCCACCAGGTTTCCGTTTTCAGTATCAGGTCAGCCGGCAGCGTGCCCATGGCAACCGCGGCAAGTTCCCGGGTGATCAGATGGCGTTTGGAGAAGGTCATATTCATTTTTTAATCCAGGGCCGAAGAAAGTCCGTCAATGAGCTGATGGATCTCATCAGCGGTGGTATAATGGAGGAACGACAGCCGCAGCACCCCGGTTTCGATGGGGATGTGCATGCCCATCAGCGGCCGGACCCCGTAAAAATGGCCCTGGCCGGCCATCAGTTTTCTGTCTGTCAGGGCGGCAAAAATCTCATCCATGGATTTGTCTCTGGGCACAATGGATACGGTGGGGGCCCGCAGCGCCGGATCTTCCGGGCCTATGATCCGGATATCTCTGCGCTGTTTGAGCCAGTCCAGAAGCGTGGTCAGCAGGGCGGTTTCATGATCCAGGAACAGCTGTTTGATCTGTCTGCCTTTTTCTGCCGGGTCTACCGAAGCGGCCGCATCCGCCGGGTTGTAAAAATGGTGGTCGTACACCGCATCCAGGTATTGTGCCATCCCGGCAGCTGCCGCGATCTGGGCATGGTCCGGGCCGGCCGGCATCATTTTTTTTCGGTCCAGATGGGCGTTAAAGAAGTGTCCCTGGTTGGGCAGGGCATCCATTACCTGTTTTTTGATGGTCATCAGCCCCAGGTGCGGTCCCCAGGTTTTGTACAGGGAAAACAGGTAGACGTCCGCGCCCAGGGAGCCGACATCCGGCAGGCCATGGGGGGCATAGGCCACTCCGTCCACCACCACACATACGTCCGCTGCTGCCTTTGCTCTGGATACGATGTCTGCCACCGGATTGATATGGCCCACCACATTGGAACAGTGGGGGAATGCCAGCAGCCGGGTTTTCGAGGACAGCAGAGCATCTATATCAGCCGGGTTCAGCATGCCGGTGTCCGGGTCCACACCCCATTCTTTGATGATGATGCCGCTTTTTTCCAGGCGCCGCCAGAATCCGGCATTGGATTCGTGGTCCTGGCCGGATACGATGATCTCATCCCCGTTGTCCCACAGTTCCCGGAAGGCATGGGCCAGGACATAGAGGTTCTGGGTGGTGGACGGGCCGAATTGGACTTCGTCTTCTCCAACATTGAGCCAGGCTGCCAGCCGGGTGTAGGCATTATCCATGGCTTCTCCGGCTTTTCGGGATGCCGGGTAATTGTAGTAGGGCTGTACCTTGGTCCGGGTATAATAGCTGTTCAGGATATCGATCACCTGGCGGCAGGTATAGGAACCGCCGGCGTTTTCGAAAAATCCCCATCCATCCAGGGACGGATCTGCAAATGCCGGGAACTGACGTCTGATAAAAGGCAAATCCAACTGGCGCATAGGTTGCTCCTCATTTTTTCGATGGTGAATCCTTGTATTTATAAATCAATTACTCTTACCATTTTGACATGGGAGATGTCATGTCAATTTTTTTTACGCCATGATAATTAATGGCAAAATAAAGAAAGCGCAGAGAGGGTACAAGGATTTTTCCTGCTTAAATTCATTTACCCGGGAACCTGATCTTCGGTTTTTTCCGGCCGGTGATGCGCTGAAAGGTTTCATCGGGATATCCTAAGGCCACGGCAGCATGAATGGTTTCCGACTCCGGGATTCCCAGTTCTTTCTGGATGGACCGGTCAGCGGCCATGGCAGCCACGGCATACCCGATCAGGCAGGTGCCCAGGCCCATGGTGTGGGCGGCCAGCAGGATGTTGCCGGCGGCCAGAAAGGCATCCTCTTTGGGGCAGCTGGCACCGGGGGATGATCCAATGAGAATGAGGGTGGGGGCACCGTGGAAAAGCCGGTCCCGGTTTTCTTTTTCCATCTGCTCCATAGCGGTTTTGACCGATGCATAATAGTTGGTGTAATAGTGGTCCAGGGTTTTGGCCCCGACCAGGGCCAGAGATTTTCTTAAAAGAACGTTCTCCGCTTTTTTGTTCAGCCGCTTGAAAAATGCCTTGATGGATTGTCCTAAAGCCAGGACTTCGGGCCGGGAGGACAGACAGGTGAAGGTCCAGGCCTGACTGTTGGTGCCGGAGGGGGCAAACACCGCAAGCTTGATGAGATCGGCCAGTTTTTCCTTTTCCACCGGGGTCTGCCTGTAATGCCGGCAGGACCGCCTGGAGCAGATGAGCCGGGCCAGATCCTGTGTGGGAAGGCCGCTGCCCGGGGCCACCCAGGCAGGGTCCAAGGTAAAGGTGGCAAAGTCATGCAGGTTTGGATCCAGGGCCGGAATGTCAATGGCACTTTCCGGACAGGCAGCCATGCAGTGGCCGCACTGCAAACACAGGGCAATGTTTGTGTCGGGTGCTGCCCGGGCAATGCTGTTTTCCAAAGAAAGAATGTCTGACGGGCACACCCGGATACAGGCGCCGCAAGCGCTGCACCGGTCAGGGTCAATGAATACAGAAGCGGATGTCGAATGCATTTGTGTCCTTTTTTCAGTTTCAAGCCTACCATCTTTTATCATTATCGTATAATAAATGGCAATCAACGATAATAACAAGGGGTTTGTTTTGGAGTTTGATTTTTTTGTTAGTCAGAACCTGTATTTCGGGCCGGGGAAACTGTCTCAACTGCCGGATCTGGCAGGGGGTTACGGCCGCACCCTGCTGGCAGCAGCCATCAGGGAGAATATCACGGTCCTGATGGCACAGGATCCCTGGCATCCGGCCCTGGAAAAATATGCCTGGGCCGGGGGGATACTGGCGGGCAGGGCGAAGGATATGGACCGGGCTGCGGGCTGCAGGCGGCTCATGGATCTGCTGGATGATTGGACGGGGCGATTTAATATGCCCCGGCGGAGTGTTTACGGAGTCACCCCTACCCATATCGGGTCGATCGTGGATGCGGCCGGCCAGAAAAACAATCCTGTTCACCTGTCCGGGGATGGAATGAAAAGGATATTGGAAATTCGACTGTAAGGGATGAAGGCAAGGCGTATTAGGGTAAAAAAAGCAAAGGGCAAAAAAGGTAAAAAAGTTAACTTCTGACCCCAAGCACACTGTCAGATTCCGGCGGTGGTGATGAGTTCAGAGGCTTCGGATGCCAGTTTCAGCAGGATGGCAATGTATTGCCTCTCAATGGCTGCAAGGGAATATTCTCTGGCTGGAAAATCCAGGCTGACCGCACCGGCAACCGTTCTGGTCTGGTAATTCATCATGGGGGCGCCGATGCTGATTATGCCCGGGATGTATTCTTTATTGTTAATGGAATACCCCCGGGTTTTTGTTTCCTGGATGTCTGCTTTGATTTCATCAAGATCAACAAGTGTGTCAGGGGTCATTTTTTTCGGCTTGAGAATGGAAAAATACTGGTCCAGATCCGCTTGTGCAAGGTTGGCCAGGATGATTTTGCCCATGGCCCTGGCATATAATTCATCCATAATGAGCGGCAGATGAAAGGAAACCAGGTTGGGCATTTCCCGGCGGTAGAGGGAGATCAGCTTGAATCCGTCAATCAGGGCCGAATCAATGGATATGTGGTGTTCAAAAAAGGTCTTGTCAATAATGGGCTTGATGCCCTGGTAAATATCAAATCCGTGAAAACATTCATGCCCCATTAAAAACGCTTTGGGGCCCAGGCGAAGGGATTTGTCATTGA
>JAABTU010000191.1 GCA_011389715.1 Desulfotignum sp. | reverse complement strand
AAGGATCAAAATTGCCGAAATAGGACCGGTTCGCTGCCAGCCTTTCATAATCTTTGCGCCACAACACCTTGGTGCCGCACAGGGTATCCCGGATAGGCTGCCCCAGCAGCCAGGTAAAGGCCCCTGCAAAAAATTTATTGCCCACAAGGTTGAAAAACCGCATGGCCTGATCCTCCATGGGATAAACCAGGCGCACACCATTGATAAATTCCCCTTTTGCACTGACAATGGCATCAAAAAACCGGGGCAGGTCTTCGGGCGGCACTGTCATGTCGGCATCGAGTATCATCAGGATATCACCGCCGGCTGCTTCAAAACCGGCCCGCACCGCATCTCCCTTGCCTTTTCCCGGTTGTTTCAACAGACGGCAGGACCGTTCCGGATGGGCGGCAATAGCCTGTTGAATGGTATCATAGGTATCATCTGTGGAGTTTCCTTCCACAAAAATGATTTCAGTTTTTGACCCCATGTCCGGGATACGCCGGAACAGTTCTGCAATATGCCCCTGTTCATTTCTTGCCGCCACAACCACGGTGCAGGAAGGAACAGATTTAACCGGTTCAGGTTCCGGGACAGCAATCACAAAATTTGCCAGGGCAAGCCATCGAAACGGCAGTATTCTGGCGGCAAACCGATTGAAAAAATTCGCACCGGGCACACCAAAAGGCACAACCATTTCCGGCCAGTGCCGCAGCAGCGAAAATCCTGCAAGGTGCAGCAGGTTGCGCATATCAGCTGCCGTCAGCCAGTTCTGCAGCAGCGTGGGTGTGGCAAGGCCGAGTTTCCTGGCAATACCCAGGGGCAACTGCCACAGGTGGCTGTAAAAATTCAAAACAATCCGTGTTCCCGGATGGCAGTACCGCTTCACCTCTTCAAGCACCGACTGCACATCCTGCACATCATTCACAAGATCCGACAGGATGATAAAATCATAGGCTTGTTTCTCCAGTGTGATGGCTGCCGCATCCATGACCTCAAACCGCAGCCCCGGATGCTTTTGCCGGGCCTTTGCCACTGCTGCCGGTGAAAAGTCGATGCCCACCCCGCACCCGGGCTCCAGCGCGGCCAGCAAGTCACCGGACCCGCATCCCAGTTCCAGAACAGTTGCATGTTTCGGGACAATGAACCCGTAAACCCGTGCCAGCCACCGGTGGTAATATCCCCCCAGGGAACCAGGCGGATTCTGCCAAATTTTTTCCCAATGATTATACCGCATCATGATAGTACAGGCCTTGTATTTTCTTATGTTTGCAGAAGTATATTTACGCCATGTTCAGAACAGGTCCGCATCTGCCATGGTATAATAAATATTGGGAGTGATCCAGTCCAGGGGCGGAGAGTGGTCGAACAATGCCACAGTGGGAATAATCCCTGTGGGTTCATCACACTGATGCCACCCCGACTGCCTGGCCCGGTCAGCCAGAAAATGGGTATCCGGCAGCCAGGTTACCAGGGTGTGAACCTGTTTTTCCAAAAGCATATCTTTCAGGCACAGCAGCATCTGCTGAAACAGGTCAAAGGAATCCTTTGCCATAAAATCCACCAGCACAGCTTTTTCCGGTGCAAAAGACAAGACAGCATATCCGATAATCTGATCTGTATTGTTTTTTGTAAATCTGTAAACACTGTAAGTCTTTTCCGGATGTCTGAAGAACCGCCACTGTAAAAACCGGGCATCCCTGACCAGGGAGAACGGATAGGCATGGGATACCTGCGGCCAGAATTTCTGCCAGGCTGCTTTGTCCAGGTCATGTTCCAAGATGCTGTGCATGGTTACACCAGTGCCGGATGCATCCGGTGACCGCCCGGAAGCCATGTCCGGTATGTGCGCCGTAAGATAGGCGGTTTCAACCGTTTTTTGATAACCCAGAATCCGCTCTCCAATGGCAAAATGATGGGCACCGGGAAACCCGTACATAAACGCCAGCCGGTCCGGGGTGCAGAAATGGGCAATAAACTGTTTTGCGGTTGCGGCAAACACTTTGTTCTGCCGGTGATCCGGATGGGACATGATATCCATAAGCTGCACCCCCTGCACCACCTTGTCCCGGTATTGGAAGCGGAAGGGAATCCCGCCGTAAAATGTCACCACCTCTCCGTTGTCATCAACGCACAGCATCATGGCCCGGTCATAGGGATTGTCAAGGTATTTCCATGTGAACCGCTCCAGGGGCATGCGGGCGTTGAATGCAACCTCCCACAGATCCAGTATGCCGGATTCATCCCCCGGCCGGAAAGGCCGCAGTTCATATTTTCCATACCTGATTTCTTCTGTTGTTTTCATATGCTGTTCCACCTGGTTTTCATATTTGCGCCAAAAATTTTTCCGGCGGCATTTTTTTTGTTACCGCCGCTTAAGCACATACACATCCTGGAATGCTGCCACCGGAAAAATAACTTCCGGCCGGGCAAAACTGCCCCTGGGATAATATTTCAGAAGGTCGAACCCCTGAAACAACCTGTCGGCAAACGCCGGGGTATGGTAGGTGCCAAAGGAATTCGATCCCTCTTCATGGGTGGTGATCTCAAGATAACCGGTCCGTAAAAAATCTTTGTGTTTTTCTGGATGAAAAAGCTGCACATAGGTTTCTCCATGCAGGGTCACCAGAACACATCCTCCGGGCCTGACAAGCCGCTGCAGTTCTTTCACCCATTCCTGCTGGGAGGATATCGACAGATGGGTAAACACAGAAATCAGTTGTATCAGGTCAAAGGATGCAGCAGGATACGACAATGACCCGGAAATACTGTTGCAGGACAGCTGAATTGCCGCCGGCAGGTTCTGCCTGGCCCAGGTAATGAGTTTTTCATTTATGTCACACCCGAAAAGATCCCGCCCGGTATTGTCCAGATACCATCCCACAAGCAGCCTTCCTGTACCGCAGCCCATATCCAGTATGGTCTGGATATGGGCCGGGTCAACCCCTGCATCCCCGAGATAACGCTTCAGATTATATATGCCCGGGATAATGGAATGCTGGTATGCATCAGCATCATGGATCCCCTGGGTCAAAAAAATCAGGTCCGGGTCAGGCCTGGCAATCCGGGCAACTTTCTCATCCATATTCCGGAGCCAGTCCCCTGCCGCCAGAATACGGGAAACCGGATATTCACACAGTATCTGCCTGGAACCGTCTGCATACACCGCTTTGAACGTATATACAGAAACCTGTCCATCCACATAAAAATCACAGGCAAACCGGCAGTTGCCGGCACTTTGCAGATGGGGCACATGGGTGTGAATATCCGGGCTGGGCTCTGACGCGGAAAAACTGTGCAGTTTTTCATCTTCTGCATAAATTTCCAGCTGCACCACGGGCACGTCCGTATAATCCAGAACAAACCCGGAAAAGTGGTTCACAGCATCGGGTATAAGTTGATGCGGCTGTACAGCGTTCAGTGCGTACAGCAAAGAACCGGGTTTCATGCGGTTTTTTTCTGCCATTTCCATAATTTGATCGTTCCTTTGATATCATCGCGCAAACGGCTGTAATAGGTGCCGTCGGCAAGCCGGTCCCATATGTCGGCCGGAAAAACAAACTGTCCGGGCCAACCGGATGCTGTAACGGTTGTTGTACCGGGTGCTGTACCGGATGCTGTAACGGAAAAAATCCGGGCCTGGGCAAAGGGAACAAAATGCATGTTTACGCCAAACTCGAAAAACAGTCGCCCCCCAGGCACAAACGGCTCCCAGGAAAACAGGTTACCCGCGGTCTCAGGCACTGGGTCAGCCAGGCGGTCCCCGGTATTTTCCAGGTGCCATATCACATGGGGATAATATTTGTTCCGGTATTTTTCAAGGGATTCGGCCATCAGCCCCGCCTTGGTTTCATCCGGTTCAGCAGCCTGGTTGTAATAGTGCACCACGTGGGCATCAGGCACGCACAACGGAGGACAGCCGTCGTTCACAGCCCGTACACACACATCATTGTCTTCATAATACAAAAAAAACCGGTCATCCAGAACTGTCCGGCCCGCCTCGCATGCCCAGGCCCGGTCGATGAGCAGGCAGGCACCTGACAAAAACGGTTCTGCAAAAGGTGTTTTTTGGGACCAGAATCTTTCATGGCGCATCTGCCAGTAAAAAGACAACAGATTGTGGTCCACCTGGCTGATATCTGACACAGCCAGGGCATATTCCATCCAGGAAGCGGTTCCCTGGCTGGGGGGCAGCATGAACTGCCGGGCATCATCCCAGAAAAAACGGGGCCCGGCAACCACGGCCCGGTACTGCTGACAGGCATTTAGCAGATGATCGATGCTCCCGGCGGTCAGCCGGCAGTCCGGATTGATGAGCAGAATATAATCGGATCGGGACTGGTCTGCCGCAAGATTCACCCCTGCGGCAAAGCCGATGTTTCTGCCGGGCGTTATCAGGTTGATTTTTGGGACATGCGGCCCAGCAGCCTCCCGGGGTAATGCTGTCTGCAGAAACCGATGCGTTATCTCTCCACTGTTGTCCACAATACAGATGGTTTCAATTTTCTCATGCCCGGCCAGATCCCCGAGCAAGGGGGGCAGAAAGGCTGCTGTATGATAATTCACAATTATGGGGGTGATTGACATAGTATGTTTTTTTCCTTGTATGGCAGACAGCTTCACCAGGTGTTCTTTTTTTTGGCCACCAGGCGGTAGCGCAAAGTTTTCAGGCTGTCGATATCCATTGTAACCCCGGTTACAGGC
>JAABTU010000190.1 GCA_011389715.1 Desulfotignum sp. | reverse complement strand
TGCCGGCAAATGGCTGTTCTTCACTGCAGCCGCCATCTTTGACAGCAGAGGAAACATCGCAGGGGCCGTGGAAACCCTTCAGGATGTCACAGCTGAAAAAACAAAAGAACAGGAGGTGTTTGAGCTTTACCAGACCTACCAGAAGGTACTGGAGTTTATTCCCTATCCCATCATCCTGTATGATGAAAAAGGGCGGGTATCCTATGTGAATCCCGCATTTACAGCGGTGTTCGGATGGGGCCTGGATGAACTCAAAGGCGACATTCTGCCCTTTGTACCGGAAAACCTCAAAGATGAAACCAACCAGATGCTGGACCGGTTCAAAGAAAATCAGCGCCTCACCCGGTATGAGACCCAGCGGCTCACAAAAGACGGCCGGCACCGGGATGTGATCATCTGGGCCGCATCCCATACCTGGTACAAAGACAGGCCCGGGGAACATTTTGTCATTCTCCGGGATATCACCGAAGAAAAGCGGCTGGCAGCCAACAACCGCACCATCATGCGCATCAGTGCAGCCCTGCCCCAATACCCGGACCTGGAAGATCTCATGGATTACATTACCCGGGAGATCAAGGGCCTTTTGAATACGGAAGGGGCGGTGGTGCTGCTGTATGATGAGATCAAAAACGACCTGTTCTTTTTAGGGGCCTCCTATGATGACTCGGACACGGAACAGCGGGCCAGAAAAATCCGGTTTGCCTTAGATGAGGTGCTTGCAGGAAAGGTTTTGAAAACCGGCCGTCCGGCTGTCAACAACCAGGCTGCCACATCCTTTGAAACCTATCCGGAAAGAGACCGAAAACTGGGCTATGAAACAAAAAGCATTCTGTGTGTTCCTATCAGAAGCGATTCCCGCATCACCGGTATCCTGTGCGCCATCAACAAAAAACAGAACCCGTTTGACGACAATGATATGGAATTGATGACCATGATTGCCGGTACCGTGGGCATATCCATTGAAAACGCCCGGTTTTCCGAGGCCCTGAAAGAGGCCTACCGGGATGTGGCTTCCATGAACCGGGCCAAGGACAAGGCCATAAACCATCTGTCCCATGAACTCAAAACCCCGGTAGCAGTGCTCACCGGATCATTGCAGATCCTGGAGAAAAAACTGGCGGACCTGCCCCAGGTGAAGACCACTTCCACCCTGAACCGGATCCAGCGGAACCTGAACCGCATCGTGCAGATCCAGGAAGAAACCGCTGATATCATGGACAAAAAGGTCTATGCAGCCCGGGATCTCATGCTGGTGATGCTCCAGACCTGCAGGGATGAACTGGAAACCCTGATCCAGCAGCATCTGGATGAAGAAGACCCCATGGAGGTGGTGCAGGCGGTCATTGAAAAAGAGTTCGGCTCCCCGGTCCTCAACTACAAAGATATCCACTGTGCCCGGGCCTTTGACACCCTGTTCGCCGGCATGCAAAAATCCTTTGATTTCCGGAACCTGGATATTGTTGTTCA
Source organism: Desulfotignum sp. (assembly GCA_011389715.1). Taxonomy (GTDB): domain Bacteria; phylum Desulfobacterota; class Desulfobacteria; order Desulfobacterales; family Desulfobacteraceae; genus Desulfotignum. The sequence continues at coordinate 3,249 of JAABTU010000190.1, read as the reverse complement.
CATGGATGAAAATCTTCCCAGAATCCGCCTGCCCAAAGATGTACTGGAAAAGACCATAACCGGCTTGATTAAAAACAGTATTGAAAACACCCCGGACCATGGCAGGATCGATATCTATTGCCGCAGCAAAGACAACGGTGTTCTTTTTTGCGTGCATGATTTCGGGGTGGGTATTGAAACCGATGACCAGAAGCGCATATTCGAAGGGTTTTTCTCCACCCAGAAAACCGCTGACTATTCCACCAAAACCCCGTATGATTTCAATGCCGGCGGCAAAGGCGTGGATCTGCTGCGCATGAAGCTGTTTGCCGACCGCCTGGGGTTTTCCATTCATATGGAATCCAAACGCTGCTGTTTTCTGCATGACAACCCCGGGGAAACCTGTCCGGGAAATATTTCTCATTGCCGGTTCTGCAACGATCCGTCAGACTGCCTTGCGTCAGGCTATTCCATATTTTCGGTACTTTTTCCCCATGAAAAAAAAATATAAAAAAGTCTTTGACAAACCCAAATCAATTGCATTACAACTAAAGTTGTGTTGAGACTGAGCGCTCGTTCTGATTTGAGATTGCAGCTTCTGTGTGCGCGTCAGCACCCGACAAAAATGCGATATTTTGGGGTGAATCTTTTTTTTTGGGAGGGTATGGTTTCATGAGCAGCAACAGGGTGCGCCAGTTAAGTTTTTTTGATATATATGAAAAAAATGCCCGGAATCTGGAAAATCTGACAGCCATCCACTGGAACGGCCAGGATATCTCCCATGCAGATCTTTTCTTACAGACGGCGCAACTGGCAGCCGGCCTGTCATTTCTTGCCCCCAAAACCCGGGTGGCGGTGCTGTGCAAAAACCTGCCGGTGTTCTTTCATCTGTTCGGGGCAGCTGCTGCCCTGAACCTGACCCTGGTGCTGATCAACCGGCGGCTGTCCGACAGCGAAATCCGCCATATTATCGAAGACACCACCCCTTGTTTGATCCTGTGCGACAATGACATGGCGGCCCAGGCAGCGCAGATGACAGATGCCTTTTCTTTTGTGGACCAGTGCATTGTGGTGGACGGCCCGGATGAGAACCTGTCGCCGCTGTACCGGGACAGCACAGATTTCACCCCGAAACCGTATGAAAAAGATGATCCCTATATCATTATCCACACCGCCGCGGTTCAGGGCAAACCCAGAGGGGCTGTGCTGAGCCAGGAAAATATTCTGCTGGCCAACCTGCAGCTGATCCAGTATTACGCCCTTGACCAGGAAAGCTGCCATGCCGATATCCTGCCGCTGTTTCATATCATGGGTATCAACATGGCCCTGGCAACCCTCCAGGCAGGGGGCAAAAATGTGGTGGTGGAAAAATTCGACCCCCTGCAGACCCTCCCCCTGATCCAGGAGCAGAAGGTCACCCTCCTGGGTTCCTTTCCCCCCATATTGGCCACCCTTTCAGATGCCCTGGAAAAAGAAAATTATGACCTGACATCCCTTAACATAACAGCCGGTCTGGATGCCCCGGACACAGTGAAAAAATGGGAGTCAGCCTCCGGCACCACCTTCTGGACCATGTACGGCCAGACCGAGACATCCGGTTTGATCACCTTTGCCCCATACTTTGAGAAGCCCGGTTCAGCCGGCAGCATATCCCCTTTGGCCCATGTGAAAATCGCTGATGATCTGGACAATTTTTTGCCGGCAGGCGAAACCGGTGAGATCCTTATCAAGGGCCCCCTGGTATTTCAGGGATACTGGAACGCCCCTGATCTGAACGCCCACACCTTCAGACAAGGCTGGCACCATACCGGAGACTTGGGCATGATCGATGCCAATGGGTTTTTGTTTTTCAAGGGCAGAAAAGCGGAAAAAGAACTGATCAAGCCCGGCGGAGAAAACGTGTTTCCCGCGGAAGTGGAAAAAGCGGTCATGCAGCATGACGCGGTCAGGGAGGTGTGTGTGTTCGGTGTGCCTGATCCCAGATTCGGTGAAGGCATCAAAGCCGTTTGCAGCCTGCATCCGGGAAAAGAACTCACAAAAGAGGAATTGATCCGGTTTACCGGGTCTTTGATTGCCGGTTACAAAAAACCCCGGTATGTGGCATTTGTTGCTGATCTGCCCAAAACCGCAGACGGGACCATTGACCGCGCACAGATAAAGCAGACATTTTCCTGATAAATAAAAGAGACCGTTGTCTTTTTTATATGAAACATGGTTTGTCCTTGACACCGGACCAGCCATTTACTAAGGAATTTCCCTAAAAGGCCTGGCTGAAAATTTTATTCAGACAGTTTTGTTTTTCAATGCATCACCATGGCAGGATAATCTGCCACATGCGGCAGAGACAGGCTTTGTCAACATAACCCACAGCATTTGGATTATTTATGGCGCATCTACAAATTTCAGACGTGACGCTTTCTTTTGGCGGGCTCAAGGCGTTGTCCCATGTGGACATGACCATTGAGCCCGGACTGATCACCTCCATCATCGGGCCCAACGGGGCGGGTAAAACCAGCATGCTCAACTGCATCTCCGGATTTTATCATCCGACAAAAGGAGAAATCCTGTACAAGGATAAAGACCTGAGCCATGCCTCCCCCCATCAGGTTTCCACCATGGGAATTGCCCGGGCCTTCCAGAACCTGGAGCTGTTCTCCGGGCTCTCGGTGCTGGACAACCTGCTGCTGGCCCGGCACCAGAACCTGACCTATTCGCTGTTCCATGCGGTATTCTTCCATGGAAAAGCCTCCCGGGTGGAGGCGGAAAACAGAGAATTTGTAGAGGACATCATCGACTTCATGGAGCTGGAACCGGTGCGAAAACACCTGGTAGGCAGCCTGAGCTACGGGATTCAGAAAAAAGTGGAAGTGGCCCGGGCTTTGACCATGGACCCGGAAATTCTGCTGCTGGACGAACCCATGGCCGGCATGAATATCCAGGAAAAAGAAGACATTGTCCGGTTTGTCATGGATATCCAGAAGGAACGCAGCGTCACCGTGGTGCTGGTGGAGCATGATCTCGGGGTGGTCATGGATATTTCCGACCGGATCTATGTGCTGGACTTCGGAGAGGTCATCGGATCCGGCACCCCGGACGAGGTTGCCAACAATCCCAAAGTCATTGACGCCTATATCGGGGAGGACTGATCACCATGAGCAATAATGAACACCTGCTGAAATTCTCCATCCCCCAGCTGCTGCGGTGGCGGGTGGCTGAATCTCCCAAACGCACCGCCCTGCGGGAAAAAGATTATGGTATCTGGAATGCCTA
>JAABTU010000189.1 GCA_011389715.1 Desulfotignum sp. | reverse complement strand
ACAGAGCAGGCCCCGTAATTCTCAAGACCGTTGTCTCCATTCCACACCTGGCTGGAGTATCCCATGTAAAGCGGGGTGTAGCCTTGACCGACCAGAAGTGATCCGGCGCCAAAATCCCATTCACCCCAGAGCTGTCTGAGGTTGACACCGGTGCCGTATTCGAAGCGGCCCCGCAGTTCGTCGCTTACATTGACCTTGGCACCAATCCTTGAGTTTCCGTGCAGGTACTGGTTATAGGTGGTGGTGTCAGTGCCGCCTGGATTGTCAGTATCTTCGAAAAATGTTCCAATTCTGGCGTTCCCGTAAAAATTCCATTCTGTCGCCGATGCGGTCATGGCAGCGGTCAGGACCATTGCCAGGGCCGCAACCCCTAAAATAAATTTTTTCATGTTTTTTCCTTTTCCTTAGGTAAAAATATATTAAACCTGATGCCCGTTCATTCGCAGTCATCAACAAAATTCGTGCATTCAGGCCGCTGTTTCCGCCCATCAGATCCGGTCCAATGGGGCGGGATTCAAAACATTGAGATTGTGCCCGACATCTGTTAAAAAAGAATTTGCTGTTTATTAAAATCGAGTTGTTTTTATATTGAAAACTGGTTGGGCAGCACAAAACAAAGGACAACACCATCTACCGATATGGGGGGTGCTGGAGTTGCACATAAATTATCAATGGGTAAAAATTTCCAGGGTCATTTGATTTAGGATTCCAATACAATACAAAAAAGGATAATGTTGGGTGACTAAGGCATGATTTTTCACCATATTTGGGTATAGAAAAATTAGACACAAGAAAAAATAAGGCCGTTAAGTCCGCTTATGAGCAGTTTGAGCAACTCGCCGGTGAATCCAGAAGACGTTGGCACCATTGCCATGAATCCTGCTGATACAGACCTGCAGCATTTATCTGTCAAACAATTTTATGTCATTGGCCGGAAGGTAAAAATTGATATTTATCTTATTTCCTAACAGAATCTGTTTAAAACTTAATTTAACCACGAGCGTTTTTCCTTTTATCCAATATGCTGAAATATGAATAAACCATTTTCAGTTGACAATAAAACTGGACTTCTGTAGCTAGTATCCACACTTGTCAGTTGCAATGTCAACTTAAAAAGGAGGAGCATGTTTTTACAATTCGCACCAGAATCTGTGGTGAGGCGCCTGAACCTGTTATTCCGTTTATCAATGAAGCACTTACGTCAGGAAATGAAAAAACTTGATTTGGTCGATGCTGGGGATTACACATTTTTGGCCCTGCTTTTTATTCGGGATGGGCAAAACCAGGACCAGTTGTCCAGAAATATGCTCGTAGACAAATCTTATACAGCCCGTGCATTGGCCAGACTTGAAAAAATGGGATTGGTCGAGCGGCGCCCAGACCCGTCTGAACATCGAACAAAACGGGTATTTTTGGCCCAAAAAACCAGGGACATGGAATTTGCTTTTTTCAAAGTATCAAAAGGCTGGCACGATGTGCTCGTCGAGGGTATTGATCCGGGTGACCTCAAAATAATTCTATCAGGCCTGGACCGCATGCTTGAGAATGGCAGAAATTCTCTTGGGTTACAGAAACCGGAAAATTTATTCAAGGATAGATAAATGCAATATATAAAACGGCTCGTGATAATTATTCCCGTTATTGTTGGCATCATCTTGCTGGTCGTCATGAAAATGAACAAAAAACCACCCGTCCGTCTGGCTGACCAGGAAAAGGTTCAGGTGGTCAGGGTCATGCCGCTGTCTAAGATGACTGTCATTCCAAGGGCAATGGGGTATGGATATGTGCAAGCCTACCGGACCTGGCAGGCGATCCCTGAGGTCAGCGGGCAGGTGGTATATATGGACAAGAATATTAAAAAAGGCCAGTTTATCAAAAAAGACGAGGTATTGTTGCGAATAGATACCCGGTCCTATGGACTGGCTGAATCCAGGGGTGTGGCAGAAGTGATGAGTATTGATGCCCAGCTCAATGAACTGGAACAGTCCCGGAAAAACACGGAACACCTGCTGGCGATTGAAAAAAAATCACTGGCCATTGCTGTTCAAGAGCTGGAAAGAAAACGGAAGCTGTTTGAAAAACAGTATATCTCAGCCTCTGATCTTGAAAAAGAAGAGATCAATGTACTCAGCCGCCAGACCACGGTCAACAACCTGCAGAACACGCTGAATCTGATACCGACTCAGAAAAAAGCACTCATGGCGCAAAAAAAATCCGGTGAATCTTCGGTAGCCGAACGACAACTGGATGTATCAAAAACTGAAATCCGCGCACCTTTTGACGGTCGGATTTCCCAGGTCAATATCGAGCGTTTCCAATTCGCTCCGGCAGGCACAGTACTGCTGGCCGCAGAAAGTCTCGAGAGGGTAGAGATCCCCGTACAACTGAGTCCAAGAGAATTTTTCAAATTAATGCCTAAAGATGCCAAAGAAACAATGGGTCTGGTCCCTGACATTGAAACAATCCGCAGGGCAATGGGTATTACAGCAAAGGTCCGTCTGCCCCTTGAAGAGACACATCACATCGAATGGGAAGGCCAATTCTCACGGACCGGTGAATCTATCGATCCAAACACAGGGACATTGACTTTTTTTGTAACCGTGGAAAATCCGTATGCCAATCTTGTCCTGGGCAAAAAACCACCCCTGGTAACGAATATGTATGTTGAGGTGATGCTTTCGGGCCGCCCCTTGACAAACCGTTTTGTTGTCCCCAGAAGCGCGGTCCATAACAACCAGATTTATATTTGCAGAGAAGATAACCGCCTGGACATCCGAAAAGTAAACCTGGAACTGATCATGGAAGACCTTGCCGTGCTTGATAATGGAAATAACACGGTTGTCAAAGACGGTGAAATGCTGGTGCTTTCAGATCTGGTGCCGGCAATCCAGGGCATGAAACTAAAACCTCTGGAAGATAAGGAAAAGGTTCGTCAAGTCAACCGCCGTGCTGCAGGGGGAAGCATATGAACCCGTTTAAAACAATGGTCACATATTTAAGTGCCCATCCCACTGCAGCCAATCTATTAATGGTCCTGTTTCTTGCCCTGGGAGCAATTTCCATCGGGGATCTGAAAAGAGAAACCTTCCCGGATTTCAGTATCGATGCCGTTGAAATTACCGCCGTGTATCCCGGCGCCACAGCCGAAGATGTTGAAATTTCTGTCTGCCAGAGAATTGAAGATGCAATTGATTCTGTCAGTCATATTGCCGAAGTACGCAGCACGGCCATGGAAAATTCGGCCCGGGTCATCGTTGAGATGGTGGAAGACGGGGATATTATCCAGTTTTTAAATGACATCAAAACAGAAGTTGAAGCGATTAATGATTTCCCCGAAGAGGTAGAGGATCTTATTATAAAACAGATGAACCGGACCGATCAGGTGGTTTCCATTGCTGTCACCGGGCCCATGGATCCGGTTCATCTTAAATTTTACTGTGAAGATCTTAAAACACGGCTGAAACAGACAGAATTGATTTCTCAAGTGGAGATCCTTGGATTTTCAGAGCATGAGTTTCTCATTGAGATTCCTTTGTATAACATGATGCGGCTGGGTCTTTCTGTCTCAGACATAAAAACCGCAGTCAGTGCCCAGAATATTGATATGCCGGCCGGCAGCCTTGAAACCCGGGACACCGATGTCCTGATCCGCTTCAGCGAAGAACGAAAAACATTACAGGATCTGGGTGACCTGGTGATTGTTTCCGCAAAAGCAGGGGCGGAAATCCGTCTTGAAGAGATTGCCAATATAACGGATCGATTCGCAAAGGATGAAAATAAAATCTTTTTCAACGGTCAGCGGGCCGGAATCCTCCAGGTGAACAAAACCAAAACCGAAGATGCCCTGGATATCATGGATGCTGTATCCGCATTCATTGAAAAAGAACAGGCAGCCGCACCGCCGGATATGACATTTTCCTTGACTCAGAATGTATCAAAAATTGTTCGGGACCGCCTTCAGATGCTGGCGAAGAATGCCCTTCAGGGATTGCTGCTGGTTTTTCTGGCCATGATTCTTTTTTTCCCATTCAGGTTCTCATTCTGGGTCGTTATGGGACTTCCCGTGTCCTTTGCAATGACATTCTTCATCATGAAGCATATGGGGTTATCGCTGAATATGCTTTCCATGGTCGGGCTGCTGATCGGTATTGGTATTCTTATGGATGATGCCATTGTGATTTCGGAAAACGTGGCTGCCAACCTGGAAAAAGGCAAAAAAGGGTTTCAAGCCACTGTGGACGGTATTACCGGTGTGGCACCCGGGGTCTTTTCTTCTTTTTTGACAACCTTGTTTGTTTTTGGTGCGCTTGCGTTGAGTATGAAAGGAGATATCGGCAAAGTATTGTATGTGATTCCGGTGATCCTGATTTTAACGCTTTCTGTCAGCCTGGTTGAAGCATTTGGTATTCTGCCGAACCACCTGTCCCATTCCCTGCGTGGAAAGGACAATGCTTCAACACCCAACCGGCTCCGACAGGGTATTGACAAAACCCTTGACTGGACCCGGGAAAAAATACTCGGCTGGATTGTGGACCGGGCCATTGACTACCGGTATTTTTTTATTGGCATGGTCATCTTTGTCTTTATTGCATCGATCTCCATAATTGCCGGCGGTGTTTTGAAAATCCGGGCCTTTCCGGAAATCGATGGCGATGTAATTCAGGCAAGACTGCTGTTTCCCCAAGGGACCCCCCTTTCACGCACCACCACCTGTGTAG
>JAABTU010000199.1 GCA_011389715.1 Desulfotignum sp. | reverse complement strand
GGATGAAAACACCTGGACATCATGCCGTTCGATGAGATGCCGGATCTTGAAAAACGGGGCACCCATTGTTATGCCCAGGGCTTTGGCCTCGTTGGAACGGGCCACGGCGCACCCGTCATTGTTGGACAGCACAATGACCGACCGGTTTTCCAGCTCAGGCTTGAACACCCGCTCACAGGATACATAAAAATTGTTGCAGTCCACCAGGGCAAATACCGGCATGTTACACCCTCGCATCATACCTTGTGGATCACATTGGTCACCACCCCCCAGATCTCGAACGCCATATCCGGCGTGATTTCAATGGGGGTGTACTGAACGTTTTCCGGTTCAAGGAACGGCATGCCCGACCGGATTCTCAACCGCTTGACCGTGAGTTCACCGTCCACCACGGCAATGACAATCTTCTTGTCCACCGCTTCCAGGGACCGGTCCACAATCAGGATATCCCCGGGGAAAATACCGGCATCGATCATGGAGCTGCCGCTGACCCTGACAAAAAAGGTGGCGGCCGGGTGTTTGATCAGGTGCTGGTTCAAATCCAGGCTGCCTTCAATATAGTCATCAGCCGGGGAGGGAAACCCGGCCGCGATGGAAGTCATGTAAAGGGGTCGGCTGACTGGTGTGGACAGATCCGGGGTGTACAGTGTATTCATGGCTCTCTTTTCTGGTGGCCCTGACGGGCAGTTATCTTTTTTTGCCTCTCATGCATACCCGTCTGTATATTATCTGTCAAGCGGTTCACAAAAAAGCCCCCCGGCGATTTGGCCGGGGGGCTTTTTGTCAGACCTGATTATCCTGTGTTATTTGCGGCAGGCTATCCCAGGATTTTTTTCAGGTCCTGGTCCGGGGTGCTGATGGGGGTCAAATTGTAATTTTTCACCAGCACGTCCAGAACGTTGGGGCTCACAAAAGCCGGCAGAGAGGGGCCGATGTGAATATCCTTGATGCCCAGGTGCAACAGACTCAAAAGAATGGCCACGGCTTTTTGTTCGTACCAGGACAGGATAAAGGTCAACGGCAGCCCGTTGACATCCGTGTCAAAGGCTTTGGTCAGTGCCACGGCAATAAGCACGGCAGAATGGGCGTCGTTGCACTGGCCCACATCCAGCAGCCGTGGGATGCCGTTGATGTCGCCCAGCTGTTTTTTGAAAAACTTGAACTTGCCGCAGGCCAGGGTCAGCACAATGCTGTTGTCCGGGGTTTTTTCCACAAATTCGGTGTAGTAGTTCCGGGATTTTTTCACGCCGTCGCAGCCGCCCACCAGAAAGAAATGCCCGATGGAGCCGTCTTTTACACCGGCCACGATCTTGTCTGCCACCCCCAGGACCGCATCATGACCAAATCCCACCAAAACTTCCATGTCCGGTTTGTCTTCAGTGTATCCGGGCAGTTCCAGGGCCCGATCGATCAACGGTTTGAGGTTGTTCTTGTTCACATGGGCGACTCCCGGCCATCCCACGGTACCGGTGGTGAAGATGTTCTGCTTGTAGGTCTGTTTGGGTTTCTGGATGCAGTTGGTGGTCATGAGGATGGCACCGGGAAATTCGTCAAACTCTTTTTTCTGGTTCTGCCAGGCTGTGCCGTAATGGCCGTAAAAATGGGGAAACCGCTCCTTGAGTTTCGGATATCCATGGGTGGGCAGCATCTCTCCGTGGGTGTAGACATAGATGTCTTTGCCCTCACTGGCCTTGAGCACCGCTTCCAGATCGATCAAATCATGGCCGGACACCAGGATGGCCTTGCCTTTTTTGGCGCCCAGGGGCACCTTGGTGGGCACGGGATGGCCATACGCTTGTGTGTTGCCGATATTGAGCAGTTCCATGGCCCGCAGGTTTTTCTCCCCGCACTCCAGAACCAGGCCCAGCAGCTCGTTCATGCCCAGGCTCTTGTCCTCCAGGGATGCCAGTCCCCGGTGTACAAATTCGTAGTTGGCTTCATCTTCCTGGCCAAATTCCGCCGCATGATCGGTATAGGCGGCCATGCCCTTGATGCCGAACAGCAGCATGTGCTGCAGAGAGCGGATATCCGGGTCCACATCCGGATCTGACATCAGGCCGTAGGCACCCGCCTGTTTAACCATACCTTCCAGGGAGGGTTTGAGTTTCAGGGTCAGGGCATCGCTGGAGGACACAATTTTTCCGCCGGCAGCATGGACCCGCTGGATCATCTTATCCCGCAGGGTAACGGACTGATGGAGCAGGTCTTCGAGCCGATACGGATCGAACTCCACATTGGTGAGGGTGGCAAACATGGCCTCGCAGGTAAACCGGTCCGTGGCATTGTCGGAAATATTGACTTTTCTGCCGGCCACACTGGCAATGGCAAGCCCTTTAAGGGAATGCACCAGCAGATCCTGGAGCGCAGCCACCTCCGGGGTCTTGCCGCACACGCCCATGACTGTACATCCCCTGCCTCCCATGGTCTGTTCACACTGGTAGCAGAACATCCTGGTCTTGTTTGCCGGGGTGGCAAACGCGGACGGGGCTCTTAAAAATGCAGGAATCAGAGCGCTTCCGGTGACAGCCAGGGTGCTGTTCTTTAAAAAGTTTCGACGGGAAATCTCTTTTTTTTTCATGGCATTCCTCCTTTTGGATGCAGTTTCAGGCAACCGTTGCCGGATACCCGGGTGTTTTTTCAAACGTGCACCCATCATAAAGGAACAATCACACCCGATCCTTGACCTGAATCAAGGATTCAAAAAAAATCCCCTTTTTACATTTTTTTTTGGAATAGACTCCGGAAAAATCAGAACATTTTTGGAGTCCATTCCAATGACAAACCGTTTTTGTCTACAGGATCAACCCGTGGGGGTCACACTTTTCCCGGAGCAGGGTCAGTTCGGTCTGTGTGGGGACAGCAATTTCCACGGCCCGGTCGGTCCAGATTCTTGGCATATCCTCTGTTTTTGTCCGCCAGTATGGATTCCACGCGGCCTCGGCCCACCTTGTCCAGCAGGTGGGTATGGGTGGGGCAGTCAAAAATATACGCTGCAAGATACTGCTGATACGCATCATCGTCTTTTGCGGCCCGGGCATAGGCGTTCATGTATGCGGCATCATAATCATAATACCGGTAACAGGCGGTGGGATAGGCCCCGAAAGGCACCTTTACCACGGCATCCGCGTGAATGAACGGGATCTGGTTTCTGTCCGGATCATTTTTGAGATACTCATCATCCAGCAGTTCCTCACAGGTGATGATCAATCTCTTTGCCGCCTTGGCCTGTTCCACATCGGCAAGGGTCAATCCTTCTATGCGGCAGTTGCCACGGAAATCGGCCATCTGCACATGGATAATGGTCACATCCGGTGTGATAGCCGGCACCAGCACCACTTTTTTGGTGTCACACCACCCGTCAAAGGGGTTGTCCATTACCACCAGCTTCTGGTTGGGAATCCGGTCATGCTGTTTTCTGAATTCTTTGGGAAATCCCCATTTGTTGATGATATCGGTTCCCAGAGAAGACCGCGTGGGCAGAAAGGCAATGCCCATGGCCCCGGCCAGAAACCTGAGGGTCATCTGGAAGTTGGAATAATCTTCCACAATAATGGTTTGTTCCTGGACCGCTTTTTTGAACCGGATGCAGGTGGGCATGAACTTGCCGGTGCCGCCATAGGCGATCTCCAGATGGGACACACACCCGCCCCCGATCAGTTCATCCACCCCCTGGCCGTTGGAATGGGCATACACATGCAGGTCTCTTATCTTCTGCCGGATGATTTCATACACCGCTGCCATGGGGTTGCGGTTCAGGGTAAAGCCTCCGATGGACAGGTGGCATCCGTCTGTAACATATTTTTCAACGGCATCCTGCAGCCGCATCACCTTGCTGTCTTCTGGTTATCGAGTGGGCATCTATTTCCTCCGATACTTAACCGTATTACATGTAAGGAAGTGACATCCCTCACAGAATCCGCCGTGCGGTTTTCGCGTAACGGGCTCTTCACTTATATTCATTTTGACTGCCATAACGTATACAGGTTATGATAAATTTTAGGTTTTGGAAGCGGATACCTATTAAGATAGGTGTTAAACTGTTCCCAGTTAAAAATTTTCTTCTGGCTTCTCCTGTTCATCCATTTAAAAGTTTTCAGCAATTTGGGCTGAAAATCCAAATTTTCAGCTGACCCGGGAGAGAATTTTGGTGGATTGACATTTTTTTTGAATTTTAACCTTCACCGAGAATTGCTGACCGAAAGCAAACCCCATTGGCTAGGGCATCGGGGTTATTTAATACAATCGGTATAATCTTTTGACAGCTGCCCCAAAGAAACCGGTTTAAAAGGTGGGCGTGGGTTCAAAACACCGATTTTGTCGGGCGAAATTTCGGTTGATCTCGACAGGATCTGCCTTAAAGATGTAGAGCAGGTTCGGCCCTGGCATAATCCCATACCCGCACGGCTCAGCCGCTTAAACTCATTAATATCCGGCCCTGATTTTATTACAATTCCTTTCAACTCTCTCAAAGAAAGATCCTCGCATCGGCATATGATGGTGTCATTGTCTGCAAGTTCAAAGACCTGATCCGGCAGCATCATGATTCGGTCAAATTGCACCCTTAATTTCTTTTCTTTTTTGAGCTTTTTATTGAGACTTTGCAGCTGTCTTTCTGCCTTGTGGTCAGAAATCTCGCCTAGATAATTTGCTGCACCAACTGCAGATAGCGCTCCTTCATATTCGGCCATGATTGCCCCGTTTATGCGGGCACTGTCTCCGGCCACAAAAATTCCTTCCACCGAGGTCTGCATCAAATCGTCCCGAACAGGCACCCAATGTCCATTTTTAAACTCATGCCTTGCACCTGCGGCCAAACTGAGCTCGTTGGCAGGTACAAATCCGTACCCTATACAAAGGATATCGGTTTTAATCGATCTTCGACATTTGCCTTGTATTGAGGACACCTCTATTTCCTCAACGGAATCCTTTCCTTTTGCAGCTGAAACAAGGCTGTTAAAATAAATCGGAACCTTGTGTCTGGCCAAATTGATTAAACAGGTAGTTAATTGTCCCGCCAGCCTCCAATGCCCGAAAAGCGCTCTGGATGCCTTAAGCCAGGATTTCAGTGAACCTGTTTCCACCAGGGCAAGCACCTTGCCTCCTGTTTTTAAAATCTGATCCGCCAATATCAGTTGTAATGGGCCAGTACCTGCCAGGACGGCCTTTTCAGGGGAAATACCCTGGGTTTTTATCATGGTTTGAACGCAGCCGGAGGTCATCACTCCAGGGAGGGTCCAGCCCGGAAATGGGATGGTTTTCTCATTTGCACCTGCTGCAATAATCAAACTTTTATATTTTATCTTGGCGGTTCCATCCTTTTCTGTAATAAGAAGGGTGTTATCAGAAAAAATGCCGATTACCTGGCTTTTCTTGTGAAAAATTTCACAAAGCCCATCACCGTTGAAAAGCTGCAGTATCTTTTGCCTGGTTTTAACATTAAAACTATCCTGCATCAGACCGGTTTGCGCATAAATTCGCCCCCCGACATCGGCATTCTCGTCTATAACCATGGGTGTGATCCCCAAATGCATGGCATGGGCAGCAGCGCTCAACCCGGCCGGACCCGCACCTATTATGATTAGATCATGAGTTTTCACAGTTTTCTTTTTTACCCTTTTCCGTTTTTATCACCATTTGATCTCGAGTCGGAATCTGACAGGCCCGTTGTGAAGGCATGTTGTCTATGGTCACTGTACAACTATAACAGACACCGATTCCGCAGTAGATACCCCGCGGACTGCATTTTCGACAGGACTCCCCAAATTGCTTCTTTCCTGCAGTCAACATGGCAGTTGCCACAGTTTCTCCCGGATATGCCATCACTTTTTCACCATCCACAGTAATGGAAAAAGGCTTTCCTCTCTTTATGCCTTTGTTACATCGCTTCATTTTAATCTTAACGGCCTTTTCCGTTTCATTGTTTTCATATCAACAAGATTTTTATTTACGCATTTCCGGGGGGAAACCGTGACCAGGAAAAACAACCCAGGTCCACGTCCGGTTTTTCACCTGCAATGACCTGACTCAATACCCTTGCCACACCAGGGCCGAGACAAAAGCCATGCCCCGAAAACCCGGCGGCAAGATAAAAATTTTCCAAACCCGGTGCCTGTCCGACCACAGGATAGGCATCCGGAGTCCAATAAGTCAGTCCTGCCCAGGACCTTATTACGGGAAGATGCTCCATAAATGGGAAAAGCGCCATGTAGCGCCGTGTCGTATCCCCGAAAGCAGAGATATCCGTTCTTATATCATAACCCGAAACAGGTTGACTGTTGACACCAAGATGAAGGTTGCCGTTCAGTACTTGGCGCATATATCCTCCCGGATGGGAAACAAAAGGTTTGATAATCGGTGGAATCGCTTTGGTTACTAGAATTTGCGATCGCTTGACTTCGAAGGGCAGATCAAACCCCAGCATTTTGCAGATCTTTCCTGACCCGACCCCGGCAGAATTGATAACCATCGGGCTTTCATAAGACCCTTTTGTGGTCTTCACATTTATGGTGCAGCTCGGCCCTTTGCCATTTTTTTCTTTAACACCGATCACAGACTCTTGTTCGCGCATATCCACCCCCAGCTTGCGGACCTTTTCTGCCAAGGCTTTTGTAACCAGAAGAGGGTTGGCTGATCCGTCACTCGGGCAGTAAGTTCCCCCGAAAATTTCAATAGAATCGGATAACACTGGCACCAATTCACGGACCTGTTTTCCATCTAAAAAGTTAACTTCAAGCCCAGCCCTTTTCTGGCGTTCAACTGCCTCCTTATAATATGCAATCTCATCTTCCGAGAGGATTAACATTAAGTTCCCGTTTTGACGGTATTCGACATCAATGGAAAGCTCCTGTGTCATCTGTTGCCATGTTTTGACAGCAACCATTGCTAGGGGAAGTTCCTCTGGAACACGGTTTTGTTGGCGTACTCCCCCTCCATTACGTCCGGAAGCGGCCGCGCCAACTGTTTCCTTCTCAAGTAAAATAATAGAAAACTTCTTTTTTTTAAGCTCATAGGCTAGACTGCAACCGGTGATCCCGCCGCCTAAAATGATGATATCAGCTGTTTGACAAGTCATATTCAAACCTAAATCGTTATTGTTTTTTTGATGAAACATGATGTGGAAGCAATGATCATTTTTCTTTTGAAGTCCAGCCACGCCTAAAGTTAAATTTTAAAATTTCCGAATACCTGATCAAAAAGAAATGAATCCATAGAGAGTAAATCCTATTTTTTTAGCTTTCAATCAATCGTAAAAATTGCTTAGTGCGATCCTGCGTAGGATTATCAAAGAAGCTCTTTGCATCATTCTCTTCTACAATTTTTTTATCAGCAAGCATCATAATACGGTCGGCCACATCTTTTGCAAAATGAGTTTCATGTGTGACAAGTACCATTGTCATATGCTCTTCGGTCCGAAGTCTGTGAATGACATTAAGGACCTCCTCTTTCATCTCAGGATCCAGTGCGGAAGTCGGTTCATCAAAAAGCATCAGCTCAGGTTTCATTGCCAGAGCACGCGCAATGGCTATCCTCTGACTTTGACCACCCGACAATGAACAGGGATAAACTTTGGCTTTATCGGGGAGTCCAACCATTTCAAGCAAATATTTGGCATCCTGATTGGCTTCTTTTTTTGTTTTACCAAGAAGTTTAATAGGAGCAAGAGTAATATTGTCTATAGCAGTCATATGGGGAAAAAGATTGAATCTCTGAAATACCATGCCGATTTTTAACCGTGCATTACGCAGCTCCTCTGATTTGGCAGTGTTGATATGAAACCTTTGAATATAAATATCGCCACCCTGAATCTTTTCTAAGCCGTTAAGGCAAAGAAGAAGTGTACTTTTGCCGCAACCACTTGGCCCCATAAGAACAAGAACTTGCCCTTTTTGAATATCAAAAGAGATATCTTCGAGAATTACATCCTGTCCATACTGCTTAGTCAGGTTCTTAATTTTCGCAAAAACTTGATCTTCAGACATATTGATCTCCTACGTTAGTTGGTCAGTCAATTCAAAGTCAATTCGAACATAGCTTATAAAACCGGAGAAATGAACATTTTTGCAACAAAAATTTAGATCGGCTCCCATTTCCTTAGCTTCTCAATTCCTCTCATCATATAAGAAAAAGTCACTATCAGCAATATGTAGACTAGTGCTGCGCCAGTGTAGAGTTCGAGCGGACGGAAGGTTTGAATCATCGCTTCTTGAGCCCGAAACATAACTTCTGGGACCG
Source organism: Desulfotignum sp. (assembly GCA_011389715.1). Lineage (GTDB taxonomy): Bacteria > Desulfobacterota > Desulfobacteria > Desulfobacterales > Desulfobacteraceae > Desulfotignum. The sequence continues at coordinate 8,956 of JAABTU010000199.1, read as the reverse complement.
AAATGATCATGGTGATTGAAATATTTTTTATGTTGGTGATGTAAACATTGGTCAGCGATGGAAGTGTTGAATAAATTGCTTGAGGTATGATCACATACCGCAGTGTTCCTAAGTTAGAGAAACCAAGTGATTGAGATGCCTGTTGCTGGGTAAATGGTATCGCTTCTATTCCTCCACGAAAAGCTTCGCAGGCCAACGCACCGCCATTTAATGAGAGTGCCAAGATTGCACTTTGCACCGGCGAAAGTGATGTATTAATAAAAATCGGGAGAACATAGTGAATCCAAATTAAAAGGACTACTAGCGGAATCGTTCGAAAAAGATCTATGTAGACTACAGCAATTATTTTGAGAATTTTTTTTTTTGACATTTGAATTGATGAAAGGAGAATTCCTATAATCGTAGAATAAAAAATCGACCAGAAACCAATTTTGATCGTATACCATGCACCTTGCAGCAGATAGGGCAAATATTCCAATATAACATTAAATTGAAACTGATAGTTCATAGCGACAGCTCCTCATTGGGGACCGGCAATTTTTCAGGTATTGGCAAGCTGGTCATTTTGATTGTTTTCATAATATAATCCTTACCCACCCTACACTAATTTTTCAACGGGTACGTGTCTCATTTACACTGACACAAAGGGTTTGCAAAAAGATGAAACTATATAATTTCATAAAAAACTCTTCATGGGCCTTCACTTATCGGTAAAAGCCCGATGAAGAGTTGACCAATAATTAATTGCCTGTCGACCATGTTACAGGCATACCCCATTTTTCACCAAGTTCTTTATACCAGCCACGCACTCTCATATTACGCACATAGGTGTCAAGAAATGCTTTGAGATCCTGATCTTCATACCTTACAGCATGGGCCTGATAGAACCATACTGTGTTTTCAGGGATAAATAGTGAGAGTTCTGGTCGTTCTTTTGCACGAAACGAATTAACAAGCGAATCACTCATAAACGCCTTTGCACGACCTTGAATAACTTCAAGAATAGCTGACGTAGAATCGGAAAAAGTCTGAATTTTAGCTTTTTGGAATTTATCTTTCCAAAGCGAATGGGCACTCGTTCCGCCCATTATGGCAATAATATTGCCGTCTTGATCCAAATCTGCAAATGATTTTACATTATCACTGGAATGCACTAATGCCGCTTCAGCGTAGTATCCATAAGGTTCTGTGAACGCGACAGCCAAAGAGCGCTGGACCGAGGCACCCAGTCCATTCATAATAGCGTCCCATTTTCCAGTTTGAAGCCCCGCAATCATACCACCCCAATTGGTTTCATTAATCTCAACCTTAACTCCGGTCTCTTTTTCAAAGTTCCTTAAATCATCTGCAATAATTCCTTCGTATTGCCCTGTTTTGGGATTTTTCTGTATGAAGTTTTTCCAAGGAGCAACGCCAACTCGAAGGACTTTTTCATTCGAAATTTTTTCCATTATACCTGCATTGGCAACCATTGGAAGCAGAAATGGTATCAATACCAGCATCGTTAAAATAGTTCTAATCATTTTCTTCATTTTTTTCTCCTTTGGTTTGGTGAAGCGGTTTCAATGTCCAGATTGATTTGAACATTTTTTAAGCTAACTTTATGACCGTTTGAAGTTTAAACTTTTCTTCCAATTATTTCGTTTCAGCCTCCTTTCAATCATTAATTAAACAAACATCTTGAAATTTTTAGTTTCCATACTTTGAATGTTGCCAATAGTAATCAAGAATCCTCTGAATTTTCGGGGTAAACTGTCTCAGGCAAAAAACATTTTAATTAGACCATCAAATCTTCTACAGTTTTAATTCCAAATCTTTGCGGACATGCTGTCTCAAAAATATCTCTGCCAATAAGCTTTGTTCCAATCAGATATTCTTTTTTCATGTTCTTTTGTGCCCATGTCAAAATACGATCAATCACCGGAGTATCAGCTTCAACAATTTCAGCGACTCCCTTATAAAGACACAGACCAAAAGGGATGTCTTCGGTAAAGTAACGATTAGAAAAATCAGGGAGCCAACCCTCTTTTTTTTGTATGAATGGGCACCGAAAGCCTTTATATGCATGATTGGTCGAAAAAAAATCTTTAAGAGTTAGTGAATTGTCGCGATAAACATAATTCAATAGAAAATCTTTAATGTGTGGTATAGAAATTTTTTCATGATTTTTTCTATTGAACATATTTGCAATACCTATGAGTTCCTGATTAACGTTATCCATGAGATCTGCAGATTCATCATTCATATCTTCATAAAAATATGGGTTTTCATCCAAAAAATCACCTTCTTGCCAATTTTTACAGAGCGCATATAGTCGTGCAGGGTGTATCACGGCATTCATAGGATATAAAGAACAGTTCAGTATGTGGCCGCAACTTTCTGTAAAGCCAAAAAGTTGATTTGTGATTGATACTACTTCTTGGTTATATGTGGAGGGAGTAGACCCGATTTTATATCTGCGTTTGAATTCCTGAACATATACTCGCTTACCAAAATCCGTGATCCTGCAATTGAACGGCATCGGCATGATAGAAAATAAAATTAGATCATCTAAAATATCACCGAATACCTCTTTTGCCACCCAATCAACCCCCCCCTGTCCCGGAGTTGCTCCAATGTAGGTATTTTTCTGAAGATAGGGTTTGATTGCAGAGAAAACATCGCGATAGGCAAAAGAAGGCAATGGCATAATTACAACATTACATTCTGGGATAACTTCAGCAGCAATGCTGGAAATTCTTTCTGGTCTTCCTTTAACTTCTCCAAACGGATCATTATGGGAAGCGAAATCAGCTACAATATAACCTTGCTCATCTATTCCTTTTTGAATACGGTAAGCTTCATCACCGAAAGGTGCGAACATATTACACGAAATCCCCTTAGCGGGAAATAGAGCAGCCATTGCATGCGCAGCGTTGCCACCGCCAACAATGCAGACTTTCAGTTCAGTTTGCCTTACTTTAATAGAAGCGTTCATAGCTGAACTCCTTTTATATAATTAATTGGACCACAACAGCAATTCTAAAATCAAAAATTCAATTTAGCAAATTACGTGCCATACATCAGATACGATCGATTTCCAATAGACATAAGCAATTCCACCCACCTGGGCCGTTCCTAAATATGCACATTTGCATATTTAAGAACGCTATAAGAATGAATTTAAACAATTTTAATCATAAAAAACAGTCTTTTAATAACAAAATCTCGAAATATGCAAAACTACATATTTATGCACACTTGAACAATTTCTATAATCCTGACCGGGTCGCTCTCGATAAAAAAAATCAGCGAAGAAACTTGATAGCGCTCCTGTCAAGGGGCTGCCGGCACCAAATCTAATAGTAATTCTGGAGAGTTACTATATTACCTTTCACATGACTTGATACTTGTCGTAATAATATAAGGTATGTTTGGTATCAGTTCATATGACCTGAAATATAAGATGTACATTTATGAGCACGATTTTTCACTCAAAAAATAACCGGTTTATAACCGTTGACGTTCAATTCTCGGACTAAAAGTCCAGCAATATCAACTTTAGGCTGATTAAATCACTTAACGTCACAGTTCTCATTTGGATCAATCTCAAAAGGGTTTTCAAAGTATTCCTCCATCATGTTTTTTGCCTATTTTCGGATGTTACATAAAAATATTCTCATGTTCAAAATGCCTTCTCATTAAGGCTTCTTTACATGGAAAAGTCTTAAATAATATCTTTCGAGAAACCCAAGCCTTCGTCCTACGCATGATATCTGATAACAATGGGGTTGTTACGATGATACCCAATTTTTGGTCACTTAAACAATAATGATACTTTTAAGTACCTCATTTGAGTTGCTGGTAGGTTTGTTGCCGGCCATTGCCCCGGCGGGTGCACTCTCTATTTCAAACCTGTTATAGCTCCCTCTCCAATATTTCATGCCTTGGCATTATCATCCAATTGCTATCAGGATGCTACCCGCCTGAAGGCGGGTTTTAATGTTTTGGAAAAATTAAAATCCACACTGGCATATGTTTTGCTGTGCTCTCAACATAAGGAAACCATCAACCCAAATCTTTGGAGATATAAAAATGACTTACACTAACACCCAGTATTACAACCAACTTCGGCAGGAACACGTGGCCCGGGGGCCTGCCAATCTGACCCCTGCTGTCATCGCAAAAGCCAGCGGCGCCACCATGACCGATGTAGACGGCAAAGTATTCATCGATTTTGCCGGCGGCATCGGGGTCAACAATGTGGGCCATGCCCACCCCAAGGTGGTCAAAGCCATCAAGGACCAGGCAGACCAATTCATCCATACCTGCTTTCACGTGGGCATGTATGAATCCTATATTGAACTGGCCCGCCAGCTGAATACCCTTGTACCTGGAGATTTCCCCAAAAAAACCATGTTTGCCAACTCCGGGGCTGAAGCGGTTGAAAATGCCGTGAAAGTAGCCCGGTACGCCACCAAACGGCCGGCGGTCATCGCCTTTGAGAACGGGTTCCATGGCCGGACCCTTATGACCATGACACTGACCAGCAAGATCAAACCCTATAAATATGGATTTGGTCCGTTTGCCCCTGAGGTGTACCGGCTACCCTTTGCCTACTGCTACCGCTGTCCGGTGGGATGCACCTATCCGTCCTGTGACATCGCCTGCGCCGACCTGCTTGAATCGTCTTTCATCACCCATGTGGACCCGGAATCCTGTGCCGCCATCATTGCCGAACCCATCCAGGGAGAAGGCGGGTTCATCACTCCGCCCCCGGAATATTTTCCAAAACTGGCTGCCATCGCCAAAAAATATGGGATCCTGCTGATCATGGATGAGGTGCAGTCCGGGGCCGGCCGGACCGGCAAATTTCTTGCATCCGAACACTGGGGCATTACACCGGACATCGTTACCCAGGCCAAGAGCCTTGCCGGCGGCATGCCCCTGAGTGCGGTCACCGGCCGCAAAGAACTGATGGATGCCCCGCATCCCGGCGGACTGGGCGGCACCTACAGCGGCAACCCGCTGTCCTGCAAGGCGGCCCTGGCGGTCCTGGAAATTTTGTTCAAAGACAACCTGCTGGAACGTTCCCGTGAGCTGGGAGAGATCCTGCAAAAACGGTTCACCGACCTGGCGGACCGCCATGAGATCATCGGCGAGGTCCGGGGCAAAGGTCCCATGCTGGCCCTTGAACTGGTCAAGGACCGCAAGACAAAAGAACCGGCCGCAGAAGAGACCAGAAAACTGATCCAGATCTGCTATGATAAAGGCCTTGTGCTGCTTTCCTGCGGCAATTTCGGTAATGTCATCCGGACCCTGATGCCTTTTGTGATCACTGATGAACAACTTGACAAAGGCCTGTCCATCATGGAAGATGGATTCAAGGCTATTAAGGAGAAGATATGAAAGGTTTTTTCAACCGCATTCTCATCATTGACGTCACATCCCAAACCACACAGGTCGTGCCGGTCGATGATGCGGTCCTCAAGCAGTATATGGGGGGCAAGGGCCTGGCCACCCATCTTTTGCTCACATACAACCCGCCCGGGGTGGACCCCCTGGCACCGGAAAACCACCTCATCGTGGGGCTGGGGCCTTTGACCGACAGCCCGGTTTACGGCAGCTGCCGGTACGGCATCTTTTCCAAGTCTCCGCTGACCGGATTCTATGCGGAAAGCTATTCCGGGGGCCGGGCCGCCCCCGCCATCAGCAATGCCGGGTATGATGCCGTGCTGGTCAAAGGCGCGGCAACGGATCCGGTGTGGCTGGAGATCAGCGACACAGGCGTTGTGTTTCATGATGCCCGGAATTTGTGGGGCAAGGACACCTATGAAACCGAAGACGCGGTCAAGGCATTGTGCGGGAAAAAAGATGCTGCTGCCCTGGTCATCGGTCCGGCCGGTGAAAACCAGGTGAAATTTGCCGTGGTTGAAAACGATTACTGGCGGTCCGCCGGCCGCACCGGCATGGGCGCAGTGCTGGGATCCAAAAATATCAAGGCCCTGGTGTTCCATGGGGAGCAGAAAAAAACCTTCCATGATCCTGATGCCATGAAACAATACGCCAAAACCATGGCCAAAGACCTGAACCAGCACCCGGCCACTCGGACCTACCGGGGACAGGGCACCCCGGTCATGGTGGAGGGATTGAACAAGGCCGGTGCGTTTCCGGCCAGATATTGGTCCCAGGGCAGGTGTGATCATTATGAAAAGATCAATGCCACAGCCATGGCCGAAAAACTGGGGGCAAGGCCGCGGTCCTGCAAGACCTGTTTCATGGGATGCGGCAAACTGGTCACGGTCAAGCAAGGCCGCCATGCCGGACTGAAACTGGAAGGGCCGGAATATGAAACCATCTATGCATTCGGCGGGCTGTGCATGATCGACAGCATCGAGGAGATCGCCTGGCTCAACGATATCTGCGACCGTCTGGGGCTGGATACCATCACCGCCGGCAACCTGGCGGCCCTGGCCATCGAGGCCTCCGGCCGGGGAAATATCAAAGAAACGCTGGCATACGGGGATGCAGATGCCGTGGCAGACCTGCTGGATAAGATCGCCCGGCGGGAAGGAATCGGCGGTCTTCTGGCCGACGGCATCAAAACCGCGGCCCCGGAGATGGGCATGGCAGAGCTGGCTGTACATGTCAAGGGCATGGAACCGGCCGGGTATGACCCCAGAGTTTTGAAAGGCATGGGCCTGGCCTATGCGGTCAGCCCCCGGGGGGCGTGTCATCTGCGCAGCACCTTTTACAAACCTGAGCTGGCCGGGATGATCGATCCGGATCAGATTGACGGCAAGGCTGAAATGTTTCTGGATTTTGAGGACCGTTGCACCCTGTTCGACACCTTTATCCTCTGCCGTTTCTACCGGGATTTTTACCCCTGGGAGGAGCTGTCCACCTTGGTGTCCATGGCCACCGGCATAAACCTGTCCAAAGATGAGCTGACAGCCATAGCCGCCAGAGTCACGGACCTGACCCGCCGGTTCAACCTGCAGGAAGGCCTGACCAAAGCTGATGATTTTCTGCCCAAACGCCTGCTCACCGAAAAGCTTCCCAACGGCAACGGCATCACCGAAGCAGAGCTCACCCAACTGGTCCAGGATTACTACCGCCTCAGGGGATGGGATGAAGACGGCATTCCCGCCGCAGAATCCGGCAACTAACTTACATTTTTGAAAAACAAAACATAACGATCCCAAACAAATAACCTCCGGGGCCTTCAATGAGAAGGCCCCGGAAATTCCCAGGCAGATCTGGTCAGGCCGTATTTTTTCATTTTCCTGGCAATGGTGGACTGGTTAATGCCCAGCATTTTTGCCGCATTTGCCTGGGTCTTTGTTTTTTTCAATGCTGTGGCAAGCACCTCTTTTTCCAGGTCTGCCACCATCTGGCCAAGGGTCTGACCCGGGTGCCAGACATCACCATAAGGCTCAGCAGATACCATGCTTTTCCGGATACTGCCGGGAAGATTTTCATACTGGATTCGGCTGTTCCGGGCCATGACCACCAGGCGCTCACAGAGATTGATCAATTCCCTGACATTGCCCGGAAACCGATAGGCTGTCAGGGCATCCATGGCCTCTCTGGACAGGATCATTTCAGGTTTTCCATATTTCTGGCAAAAAACCCCCAGGTACCGGGTGATCAATGGCACCAGGCAGTCTGCACGTTCCCGGAGGGGCGGAATTTTCACCGGAATCACATTGAGCCGGTAGTAAAGATCGTTTCGAAACTGCTTTGTCTCAATCATGTCTTTTAAATCCCGGTTGGTTGCCGCAATAATCCGCACGTCCACGGGTTTGCTGACGGTGCTGCCCACCCGGGAAATCACGCCGTCTTCTAAAAATTTTAACAATTTTACCTGGGATGCCAGGGGCAGTTCCGCGATTTCATCCAGAAAAATGATTCCCTTGTCCGCGGTTTCAAACTTACCGGGCTTGCCTTTGTGGCCGGCTCCGGTGAACGCGCCTTTTTCATATCCGAACAGCTCGCTTTCCACAAGGGTTTCCGGGATGGATCCGCAATTGATTTTTACCATGGGATGATCCGCCCGGGAAGAGTATTTATGGATCAGATCGGCAATCACCCCTTTGCCCGTGCCTGATTCTCCCAGGATCAATACCGTGGAATCCACCTGTGCCAGTTTGATGGCCTTTTGCACGATATTCCGGTAATTGGCGCTCTTGGCAATAATCTGGCGGGACTCGGTTTCTTCAATCTGCTTTTCCAGGATATCCTGTTTGTATTGTTCGGTAATCTCGGCATTTTCTTTTAATTGTTCCTGCATCTGGGTAATCTCGGTGATATCCCGTTCATTGACCACCACCCGGAAAAGATCCCCGTTTTTATCAAACACCGGGATAGCGGTCAGAAACAGGTCTCTGCCGATGCGGGTTTTCTGAATCAAAGACACTTTTTTTCTTGTTTTGAGAACCTCCAGGGTAACGGACCGGTCCACCAGCTTTTTTTCCACCAGCTCCGACATATGTTTGCCTATGACATCAGCTGCTTTAAGGCCGATCATTTTCTCAGATGCCGGATTGATTCTCACCACCACCCCACTGCCGTCGCAGATCCATAACCCGTCATTGGAGCTGTCAATGATAGTATCCAGCTCGATGGACAGCTGCTGAAACCCCTTCATCCGGTTGGTCATGTTGGTCAGCGCTGTCATATCCTCAAACACCGCCAGCACACCGATGGCAGCATCATTATGATGGATGGGAGCCAGCAGCACCGAATACCGGCTGTCGTTTTTTTTCACCACCATCCCGGTTTCAACGCTTTTGGCAGACAGCACCTGCCGGGCCGCTGCCGTCAGTGACGGCAGCGTAGCAGACAAAAACGCCCCCGGATAAAGGTCCAGACTGTCTCTGGCCAGCCGATTGGAGATCACTGCCTGAAGCGTATTGTCAAACACCGCCACCCCGTTTGGCGTGGCATTGAGCAATGCGCTGCCGAACTCTTTCCA
>JAABTU010000187.1 GCA_011389715.1 Desulfotignum sp. | reverse complement strand
CCGGTGGACAAGGATGTGGAGGCCCTGGCCGAGAACACCCCCCTTGCAGAGCAAAACAACATGCTTTTCACCGGCACCGCCCTGACCCAGGGATCAGGAAAAGGCGTGGTGGTATCCACGGGCATGTCCACCCAGCTGGGAAATATTTCCCGGCTGGCCCGGGGCGCGCAGGAAGAAGTACTGACACCTCTGGAAAAGCGGTTGAACAACCTGGGTCAGAAACTGATCTGGGTCACCCTGGGTGTCGCCCTATTGATAGGAGTGACAGGGGTGATGGCCGGCAAAGAGCTGGTGGTGATTTTCAAAACATCTGTCGCACTGGCAGTTGCCGCCATTCCGGAGGGACTGCCCATCGTGGCCACCATAGCACTGGCCAGGGGGATGTGGCGGATGGCAAAAAAAAATGCGCTGGTCAACCGGCTTTCTGCGGTGGAAACCTTGGGTTCAACCAGCATCATCTGCGCGGACAAGACCGGCACCCTGACGGAAAATAAAATGACGGTGTCAACCCTGGTCCTGGTCGATTCAAAAGAGGTGATGCTTGTCAGCTGGGATGCGGACGAAGACCCGCCATTTTCTGTTGAAAAGGATGCCAAAACCGATGATTCCCTGAACACGCATATGAAAGATATAATGACCATCGGCATGCTGTGCAGCAATGCCCAGCTGTCAGAAAGCGGGGAAGATGTGGGTGATCCCATGGAACTTGCCCTGCTGCAGGCCGGGCAAAAGCTCGGGCTAAAGCGGGATGCCCTGCTGGAATCATATCCTGAAAAAAAAGAAGAGGCCTTCAGTCCTGAGACAAAAATGATGGCCACCTGGCATACCCGGGAGCAGGACAAGATGGTGGCGGTAAAAGGCGCGCCTGAAGCCGTACTTGACGTATCCAACCAGGTTCTGACAACAGATGGACAAACCCGAAAAATGGATGAACCATTGTATGAAAAACTGTTGCAGGCAAATAAAACCCTGGTTGATGAAGGGCTCAGGGTTTTAGGCATCGCCCGCAGATCCACGGATGCGATCCAAAATGATCCCTATTCATCTTTGACTTTCATGGGGTTTGTGGGACTTTTGGATCCACCCCGGAAAAACATCCAAAAGGTCATTGACAAGCTCAAACAGGCGGGGGTGCGGGTGGTTATGGTGACCGGAGACCATCCGGGGACTGCATCCGCCATAGCACAAAAACTGAACCTGCCCGGGGATGGGGAGGCAGTGATACATGGGGATACACTCAAGTCGCCTGAAGAGTACACATCAAAAGAACGTCACAACCTCTTGCAATCTTCTGTTTTTGCGCGCATCTCGCCGGAGCAGAAACTCAATCTTGTTTCTCTGTTCCAGGCCGACGGGTCTGTGGTGGCCATGACAGGCGACGGGGTGAATGATGCACCGGCCCTGACCAAGGCGGATATCGGTGTGGCCATGGGCAGACGTGGTACCCAGGTGGCGCGGGAGGCGGCAGACATTGTGCTCAAAGATGACAATTTTGCCACCATCGCCCTGGCCATGGAGCAGGGCAGGGTCATATTCAGCAACATCCGCAAGTTTATTGTGTTTCTGCTTTCCGGGAACGTGGGTGCCATTCTGATTGTGGGGGTGGCCATGCTTTTCGGCAATATCCTTCCGCTGCTGCCGTTGCAGATTCTGTACTTGAACATGATCAGTGATGTGTTTCCGGCCCTGGCACTGGGAGTTGGCAAAGGAGAGCCTTCGGTGATGGACAGGCCCCCAAGGCCCGCCAGCGAACCGGTTGTGACCAGGGCCCTCTGGATGACAATTTTCGGTTATGGATTGCTCATTGCCGGAACAGCGCTTGCCGGTTTCTGGATATCTCTGGAAAAGATGTCTCTGTCCGGGGAACGCGCCGTGACCATAACCTTTCTGATTCTGGCTTTCACCCGAACCTGGCATGTGTTCAACATGCGTGATGCCGGATCCAGTGTGATCGTCAACGATGTGACACGCAATCCTTTTGTCTGGGGAGCCGTAATTCTGAGTATCGTGCTCCTGCTTGTTGCGGTATACTTTCCGCCGTTGTCACGGGTGTTGACCATGGTCGTGCCCACACCCGGCCAGTGGCTGTTTATCCTCGGCATGAGCTTTATTCCACTGGTGGTTGTCCAGGTTTTGAAAAAAGGAGCACTCTTTTATAAAGATGCATATGACCGATAAAAAGTCAGTTTTCAAGCGGATAAGAGGTGCCATTCAAAATCATGATGCCGGAGCTCTGGCAGGGATTTTTGATGAATGCCCCTCTGCTGATATGGCAGATGTTATTGAGCATCTGGAACCTGATGAACGGGTTTTTGTCTTTACTGTTTTCACTGTTGAGCAGGCCGGGGAAGTGCTGGCGGAAATTGAGCCGCCGGTTCAGAAACAGATTCTGGCCGGTCTGGATAACCAGCTGGTTTCTGACATTCTACAGCAGCTTCCTTCTGATGATGCTGTTGATATTTTAGGAAATCTTTCAAAGGAACGGACCAAAGACATCCTTGAGATGATCGGTCCTGATGTGTCCCGGGAACTTGAAAAGCTCCTGAAATACGGGAAAGAGACGGCCGGCGGCATCATGGATCTGGAATTTGTTGCCGTATCAGAAGACAAAACAGTTGGGGATGTGGTTACAATAATTCGTGAAAAAAAACAAAAAGTAAAAAATCTGTATCATATCTGGGTGGTGGATCACCTGGACAAGCTTTCAGGTGTCTTTTCCCTGAAAGATCTGCTTGTTGAGGCGCCTGATCAAAGGATCAGAGATATCATGAACCCTGAAGTGATTTTTGTCCATGCCCAAAAGGATCAAGAAGAAGTAGCCACGCTGTTCAAAAAGCATGATCTGGTCAATATGCCTGTGGTGGATGACAGTGGTATGCTGCTGGGCCGCATTACCCATGATGACATTATCGATGTCATCGAAAAAGAGGTGGATGAAGATCTGTCTTTGATGACCGGGGTCATGGGCCAGGCAATTGCCGAAGAATCCACCCTCAAAATTTCCAGGGCGCGCCTACCATGGCTTATAACAGGGGTAATGGGCGGTATTGTGGCAGCTGTTGTGATCAACCAGTTTGAGACAACACTGGAAAAGATCCTTGCATTGTCTTTCTTCTTCCCTGTGATCATGGGTATGGGCGGCAATACAGGGACCCAGGCGGCCACTATCGTTGTAAGGGGAATGGCCACGGGTGATATCGGTCTTATCAGTATTCAAAAGCGGCTCTGGCTGGAAATGAAGGTGGCATTTGTCAACGGCATCGTCTGCGGGCTTTTTTTGGGACTGATTGTGGGCTTCTGGTTTTCTGACTATGCACTGGGAGGTATTGTGGCGCTGGCCGGGGCATTGGTTATTTTAAATTCCGGGGTCACCGGTTCTGCCGTACCGTTTGTTTTACGAAAATGCAACATCGATCCAGCACTTGCCACCGGTCCGTTTATAACCACCTTGAATGATATTCTGGGTCTGCTGATTTATCTGGGACTTTTAACCCTTTTTTTGGGAGAAACCGTTTGAAAAAGGAGCTCTCCAAGGCGTTGCTTACAGAAAAATCCAATTGCTGGTGTCTTGCCCATGCCCAAAAAGCTGCTTTTTTAATTGATGGCGCTGCCTACTTCTCAGCAGTGGCAGATGCCATGGATCAGGCAAAGAAAACCATTTTTATTGCCGCATGGGATATTGACAGCCGGATTGCCCTGCTGCGGGGCAATGGGGTCCCGGATGACCAGACAGATCTTGGCGCTTTTCTCAATGCCAAGGTGAAACAAACACCCGAACTGCATGTGTATATCCTGAACTGGGATTTTCCCATGCTGTATGTGCGGGAGCGTGAATGGCTCCCGATCCTGAAACTGGGATGGAAAACCCATGGGCGGATATTCTATCACCAGGATGATCAGCATCCGGTGGGGGCATCTCAGCATCAGAAACTGGTGGTGATCGACAATCAGGTGGCATTTTGCGGGGGACTTGATTTGACAAACAGCCGGTGGGACACACCTGAACACCGGCTGGACGATCCCCGGAGGACAACACCGGATGGTGAAGCATATCCCCCGTTTCATGATATTCAGATGGCCGTGCAGGGAGAGGCGGCTGCAAAATTGGGCCAATTGTTTACAGACCGCTGGCAATGGGCGACCGGTTACAGCATTGCATTGCCAAAAACCGCATCCGCTCCCTCATGGCCCGAAAACCTGCCGCCGGATCTGTTGGATATACAGATGGGAATCTCCCGGACACTGCCGGCATACAAAGGCCGGGATCAGGTGCTGGAAGTGGAAACGCTTTACACAGACGGCATCAAAGCGGCAGAAAAAGCCATTTATATCGAAACCCAGTATCTGACATCCGCCAAAATAGCCGGGGCGCTTGAAGACAGCCTTTCACAGGAACAGGGACCTGACATCTGTATCGTTCTTCCCAGAGAATCCAGCGGATGGCTGGAACAGAGCACCATGGATTCTATACGGGCACGGGTGTTGAAACAGCTGTCTGCGGCAGATGATCACCACCGGTTGCAGGTGTTTTATCCGGTCCTGGATGATGAAAAAACCGCTTTGTATGTCCATGCAAAACTGATGATTGTTGATGACCGGCTGGCATTGATCGGCTCTGCCAATATAAGCAACCGGTCCATGCGCTTTGATTCTGAATGCGTTTTGGCTGTTGCGGCAAAAGAAGATGACAGCGTTGGGGAAGCCATCCTTTCTCTGCGCAACCGGCTGTTGGCTGAAC
>JAABTU010000186.1 GCA_011389715.1 Desulfotignum sp. | reverse complement strand
AGCCGTTCCGCAGAACAGCTGACACAGATCGATTTTTCAGGATTTGCCATCGGCGGTCTGTCTGTGGGAGAACCCACGGATATGATGTATGAGATGGCGGATCACACCCTGCCGCAGCTGCCCGAAGACAAACCCCGGTACATCATGGGCGTGGGCACCCCGGAGAACCTGGTGGAGCTGACCCGGATGGGGTGTGACATGTTCGACTGCGTCATGCCCTCCCGCAATGCCAGAAACGGCAAGCTGTTCACCGCCAGAGGAGATATCAACATTCCCAATGCCAGGTTCAGGTTTGACAAAAACCCGGTGGATGAGACCTGCGGGTGCTATACCTGCCAAAACTATTCCAGGGCCTATCTGCGGCATCTGTACAAATCTAAAGAATTGCTGGCCTACCGGCTCAACACCATCCATAACCTGTATTATTACCTTGACCTGATGGCAGAAATGCGCCATGCAATAAGAGATGACCGGTTTGACCTGTTTCGGCGGCAGTTTTATGCAAACCGGGCACAGGGGGTCTGACCCCCGAAGGAGCTGACTGTTATGCACGAAATGGGAATTGCCCAGGAGCTGGTGAAGATCGCACTGGATGCGCTGCCAAAAGATCTGGAAAACCCGCAGGTGGCATCTTTGTCCCTGAAAATCGGCAAACTGTCTTCGGTGGTGCCCCACAGCCTGACTTTCTGTTTTGAGATCATCACCAAAGACACCCCGCTGGAAAATGCCCGCCTGGATATTGAAACCATACCGGTGCGCATCTGCTGCACCGGCTGCGGAAAAGAGTGGGAAGCGGACACCCCGGTGTTCCAGTGCCCGGATTGTGAACAGGGAAAGATTGAAATGCTTTCAGGGAGGGAAATCGAGATTGTTTCCCTGGAGCTTCAAGAATGATGGATACCTCCAGGGGCGGTGCTTGGGATAGAGTGCTGCTCAGAGCGATCGAAAATCAGGGAAGCTTATGGCAAATATCCAGGTGTCTTAATCCACATTGACGGATGTGTAAAAACACATTATTTTATGACAAGGCAGTTTTTTTTAAATTGATTTGTTAAAAGGACAAAAGCTGAGAAAGAAAATCAGACAAAATCAAAACAATATCAAACTTAAAGGTATGCAATATACAGTGAAAATATTTCCCGATCCAGGGGGAGACGGGGATTTTATAGCTGAAATAGAAGAACTTAAAGGATGTTCTGCATTTGGTGAAACACCAGAGGAAGCGTTGCGGGAAGTTGAAACAGCCATGCAATTGTGGCTTGAAGCTGCAAAAAAATATGGCAAACCCATTCCCAGGCCGAAAAATAAAAAAACAGTGAACCCAAAAAACGGTTTAATATGATATATGGAAATCAAAATTCGAAAACAGGTGCTGGAAAAAAACCTCACTGAGGCGGATAAAAACCGCAGCTACTTCAAAAAAAACAATCTGTTTGTGCTGAACATGATGTCATCTCCCGGCTCCGGCAAGACAGAGACCCTGTGCAGAACCCTGAAAAGCCTGATGCCCGGTATCCGGGTGGGGGTGATTGTGGGCGATATCTGCACCTTCAACGATGCAGACCGCCTGGCTGTCACCGGCGCCAAAGTGACCCAGATCAATACCGATCAGTTCGGTGGGGACTGCCACCTGGCTGCCCCGCTGATTGACACCGCTGCCAGAAAACTGGGATGTGAAGATCTGGATCTGCTGATTGTGGAGAACATCGGCAACCTGGTGTGTCCTGCGGAATTTGACATCGGTGAAGATGCCAGGGCCGTGGTGTTGAGTGTCACAGAAGGAGAAGACAAGCCCCTGAAATACCCCCTCATGTTCCAGGTCTCTGATGCCGCCATCTTGAACAAGGTGGATCTTCTGCCCTATCTGGATTTTGACGACGCCCTGGCTGTGGAAAACATGAAAAAAGTGCATCCCGGCATGCCGGTGTTTGCACTGTCCGCCAAAACCGGGGAAGGGCTTGAACCCTGGCTGGACTGGCTCCGGCAGAAGGTAAAGGAAAAACAAGGTGGGGTCATAAAGAGCGAAAATCCCGGTTGACACCCGTTAAAAGGAGGTGCCATGGAAAAAAAACGCACCGCATTTGCCGGCACCTGGTATCCGGCATCGGCAGATGCATGTAAAACAGAGATCCAGACATTTTTGACGGAAAAATCAGGCCCGGCCACAGGGGATTTTGCCGCCGGCATTGTTCCCCATGCCGGGTGGGTCTATTCCGGCTCCATCGCCTGCCGGACCATTGCCAGCCTTGTGCCCTCAGGGGAAGCATCCGGGAATACCCCTGTGGATACCATTGTGCTGTTCGGTGCCCACATGCACAACCAGTCAGAACCCTTTGTCATGACACAGGGGGCCATTGAAACCCCGTTGGGAGATATTGCAGTGGATGCGGATCTGGTGGAAGCTTTGGCTGACAATATCAGTATCCGCAGGCGGTCACCGTCAAAATTTGTGGATGAAAACACCCTGGAACTGCAATATCCGTTCATTAAATATTTTTTCCCGGATGCCAAAATCGTGGTCTGCGGGGTGGCCCCCTCTTTTTTCGCCCCCATCATCGGCACCATGGCTGTTGACACCGCCAATACCCTGAAACGGCAAATCCGGGTGATCGGCTCCACAGACATGACCCATTACGGAACGGATTTCGGGTTTACACCGGCCGGCACCGGAAAAAATGCCGTGGAGTGGGTGAAAACAAAAAATGACGCCGATGCCATAGAGGCCATGAAATCAATGGATGACAAAGCCATTGTCGCGCAGGGGCTGAACCATCACAATATGTGCTGCCCTGGTGCTGCGGCTGCTACGGCTGCGGCAGCCAAAAAAATGGGTGCAACCAGGGCACATCTGCTTGATTACGCCACCAGTTTCGACAAAACCCGTGCAGATTCCTTTGTGGGATACACCGGCCTGCTGTACGGGCGGGATTGATACACTTTTTTTTTACGAAGATCCGGATGAAATGACCGAAAGCGCCCGCCGGATGCGGTAAACTGTTTTGTCTTTTCCCAAAGCCAGCAGCATCTCAAAAATCCCCGGGCTCACTGTGGTGCCGGTGACAGCCACCCGCAGCGGCTGGGCAATTTTGCCGAATCCAAGATCACAGTCTGCCATAATTTTTTTGAAAATATCCTCCAGATTTTCCTGGGTAAAGTCAGTCAGGCTCTCAATGGCATCTGCAGCCCGGGTGAGGATGTCTGCGGTATCCGGGGTAAGGAATTTGGCAGCAGCTTTTTCATCTATATCCGGTGCATCAACATAATAAAACCGGGCAGATGCCGCCATTTCCACAAGGGTTTTACTCCTGGGCTGCAGGGTTTCAATCACCTTGTGGGTAAAGGTGTCATTTTCTGCTTCAATGCCCAGGTCCTTTAAAAGGGGCAGCAGTGAAGGTGCCAGTTCCGGTGCTGATTTTGCCTGGATATGCCTGGCGTTCAATGCAGTCATCTTCTGCATGTCAAACATGGAGGCAGACCGGCCCAGGTGGGCCAGGTCAAATTTTTCGATCAGCTCTTTTCTGGTGAAGAACTCCTGGTCCCCGTGGGACCATCCCAGCCGTACCAGATAGTTGATCACCGCATCCGGAAGATACCCCATTTCCCGGTATTCCTCCACGGACATGGCCCCGTGCCGCTTGCTCAGCCGGGCCTTGTCCTGTCCCAGTACCATGGGCACATGGCCGAACATCGGCAGGTCCGCGCCCAAAGCCTTATAGATGAGGATCTGCTTGGGGGTGTTGATCAGGTGGTCATCTCCCCTGATAATGGTGTTGATGCCCATGGTTATGTCATCCACCACCACAGCCAGGTTGTACATGGCAGATCCGTCAGAGCGCTGGATGATAAAATCATCCATTTCAGCGTTCTGGAAAGCAGTGTCTCCCTTGACCATGTCTTCCACCACAGTGACACCGGTATCCGGGGTTTTCAGCCGGACCACGGTATTGTCTGATCCGGACAGGTTGCGTTCCCGGCATCTGCCGTTGTACATGGGTTTGAGGCCTTTGGCCCTGGCCGCCTCCCGCATGGCATTGACCTCGTCCGGGGTGCACGAACAATAATAGGCATGGCCGGAAGCCACCAGTTTTTCAATATGCCGGGCATAGATATCTTTTCTTTCGGTCTGGAAATAGGGGCCTTCATCCCAGTCGATCCCCAGCCACTGCAACGCGTTGAAAATCGCATCCACAGAATCTGCTGTGGATCTTGCCGCATCTGTATCTTCAATGCGCAGAATAAATTTTCCATTGGTTTTTCTGGCATACAGCCAGTTGAACAAGGCGGTCCTGGCACCGCCGATGTGCAGAAATCCGGTGGGGGAGGGGGGAAATCGGGTGACAATGGGTTTCATGGTATCTCCTTAAAATGTATCTGTCTGTAAAATCGCGCCTTTAGGTACCATAAAACCGCCCGGCAGGCAATACCATATCCCATCTTTGTTCCCTGGCAGGGATTTTGTTTAGATCTTGACACATGCAGGAAATTGCGGTAATTAGATTTGTTTTATTATCATGCGGCAACATATAGAAATATAATATACTTTTACGTACATTGAGGAGAGACCAATGGCAGTACCAAAGCAGAAAAGCTCCAAGTCAAGGGGCAGAAAAAGACGGACCCATTACAAAACCCAGGCCCCTACCGTGACAAAATGCCCGGAATGCCAGGAACCCAAACTTCCCCATACAGCCTGCCCTGAATGCGGTGCCTACAAGGACAGAAATGTAAAATCAGAAGATG
>JAABTU010000185.1 GCA_011389715.1 Desulfotignum sp. | reverse complement strand
ACCGGAAACGCAACAATGTATACTTTTTTTTGGAAAATTGATTTTCAACTGTAAAAAGCCGGTACAGGAATCTTGGAATAACAATGGTTGGGAGGGATTGAGGAGGCGATCAATGAAATTTGAAATCCGGCAGCTGAAGACTGAGCAAGAGCTGGAGGCTGTGGTTGATCTGCAGATGCGGGTGGGCGGCCTTCCGGAAAGGCACGTTACCTCGCCGATTACACTGAAGTGTCTGACCCTGGATTATCCCAGGGTTGGTTATCTTCTGGGGGCTTTCGAAGACAGTCGCATGGTGGGATTTTCCACATGCTTTTTCAGCAAAGAGCCGGATTTGATGTTTGGACACATGCTGGCCGTGGACCCGGCCAGTCAGAACAGCGGGGCCGGGAAGCTGCTTCTGCAGCGGGAATGGGAGATACACCGTCAGAACGGCATGCAGCGGGTATGCTGGTCTTACGAACCTTTGGAGGCCAAAAACGCCCATCTTTATCTGAACAAGATGGGGGCCCGCTGCGTAAGATACGTGGAAAATTACTACTACATCCAAACCGGCCTGCACGCAGACCTGCCTCAAGACCGATTTATGGTGGAATTCCGGCTGGATAAGGATTCAGACCTTGGCAAGGAACCAATGACCCTGCAAAAGGCTCTGGACACCTTTCCGGTTGCAGGACCGGATTGTCTGCCTTCATGCGATGCCGTCCTGGTTGAGATACCCTGTCATCTCCACGAGCTGCTGCCAAGGGATCCAAAGGCCGCCATGGCCTTCCGAACGCAGACCAGAGCCGTTTTCACCCACTACATCAATGAAAAGGGATATGAGGCTGTGGCCCTTTTCCACGGCGACACCGGCGATGGGAGGAGCAAAGCCTTTTATCTGCTGAAAAAACCTAAACCAGCCGAAATCGGAGAACAACCTTGAGTTGGCAAATTCCACTGAATTCCCTGACAAGGCATGCTGTGACGCAGAATGTCGAAGATTACCTGAGCAAGGACACGGATGAGTATGCCCTGATCGATGAACTGAAGGCCAGGCATCGGTTGTCCAGGATATACCGCTTTGACATCGGAAAGAATACCGACGGTTACTCGGATCTTATCGAAGGTGTTCTGGAGATGGCGGATCTGGCAGGTCTGTGTCGGGAAAACCTGGTGGAATATCCGGACAACCACTACCAGAAACTGGTGAAGCGCATGGCGGCCATTTTCAAACTGGCCCCTTCCTGCTTTTCCATTTCGGCCGGGCTGGAATGCATGATCGATCACATATGCCGGTCCTTCCTGCACCCGGGCGCGCATTTTCTTTTGCCCATCCCCAACTTCAGTGTATTCGAGTCCTTTTCATTGCGCTCCGGCGCAAGTCCCCTTTATCTGCAGCTGGACAAAAATCAGAACTTTCAATGGACTGAAAAGACTGTTGAAAAAATGCTGGACCTGATCAAAGAAAAGCAGCCGGCCCTGGTCTGGATCAGCAACCCGGTAAACCCCACCGGCCAGAGCATTCCAATATCCTGGATTCAGGCGGTGACAGAGCGGGCCCTGGCCGTAAACACAGCAGTAGTGGTGGACGAGGCTTACGGAGAGTATATTGATCCCGACTATGACCGAAAAGGGGCGTTCAGCCTTGTCCCCAGCCACCCCAACCTCATGGTTTTGAGAACCTTTTCCAAGATCCACGCCCTGCCCGGCATCCGTGTGGGCTACATGATGTGTGGTGATCCGGAAATTATAAATGCTGTGAAAATTTACCGGCCCATGTTTCCCTTTTCCTGGTTTTCTCTCTTTGTGGCCCAGACGGCGGTCGTTGATGATGAGCAGCCCATCAAAGCCCGCCAGAAGACACTAAAGCGCAAACGCGAGTTATTCAGTCGGCTGGATACCATGGCCGACTACCAGTACCTGCCCACTACAACCAACACCTTTATGCTGCGCCACCGGTCCATACCTGCAGACTTGCTCTGGCAGAAGCTGGCGGCCCGGGGTATGCTCACGGCCAACCTAAACGGCATCAATGGACTTCAGGGGGAGGAATTTTTGAGAATCACCATCCGGGCCCGGGCCGACAACGCCAGACTGATAAATGCTCTTGAAAACGTGGAAAACAAGGTGTGTTAATAAATGTCGTTGCAACCGACTCCATGGAAAATTGTCTTACTCTTTAAAGCGGCCAGCCGCAATTATATCAGTATGTTAATTTTGCAAAGAAAATGGTCTGTCTTTAAAACGCGCGATCAGGGCCGGGTTTGTTGTCGAAGAGCTTGTCACCAATATAATAAAATTCGGCAAAAAACAAAGCGATAAAAGCGGTATTGATATAACGGCCATGCCCTGCCGGGCACAACGAATCATGAAAGCTGTTAGCCTTTAGCTTTTAGCTGAGTACTGATGGCTGACGGCTGACGGCTTTCATATAAAGACTTTCAATCGCAGTCAGGGCAAAGAAGCGGGCCGTTTCCAGAACAAGAGAATGGTTGTGGGTCATGGCAGTCTGCTGTGTGGAAAAATCAATGAACGCGCCAGCTCTATATTACAGCCGCTGGATGATATACAGAAACATGGGCAGGCGGCTGGCGGTCTTCAGCCGGTAGAAATCATAGAGCACTTCCCGGGAGGGTTTGGCAAATGCCAGGGGGGACAGGTACACACTTCCCTTGGGCAGGGCGTGGTTGATACGGTGCCGGACCAGGTCCAGGACGGCCCGGGTGTGGTCCGGGGGCAGCTGGTCATCCATGACGAAATTGCCGGTCATTTCAATGCGGGCGCAGGCCTGGTTGATGGACTGCATCTTATCGAATGCCAGGCCCACCTGCCGGGAGGTGACAGGTTTTCCCAAGTGCTCCAGGGTGGCCGGATCAAAGGATTCCAGGCCGATATTGATGAAAGTGTCAAAGGGCAGGGCATTCAGGGATTCAAACAGGTGCGGGTCTGCGTCAAGCAGGGAATCCACGCTGCCGAACAGATACAGCCGGGGGTGTTTCATGTAACTGCGTGCAAACCCGAACCGATCATAACTTTCCCTGGCTGCATACACGATAAGGTCTGCCGGCACGTTCAGTGCATCATGTTCGCCCAAAAAAAGGGCGTTGTAGTTCACCAGGTCTTTGCCATACAGGTGTGCCAGATCCCGGATCTGTCTCCGGATATCATCCGGGGTGCGGGGGGTGAACGGTTTTTTGTTTTTCACCTTGCAGAACCGGCATTTGTACAGGCATCCGTCGGCAATGGTCAACGGGATCACATTGTAGTCCGAATGCCTGGCATCCGGCGGGAGCACCGTGGTTCTGGCGCCGCAGATTTCAAACAGGGTTTGGGCTTTATTTTTCAGGTCTGTTTTTGTTATGCGTTTCACCTGTCCGAGCCATTCAGCCACCCGTGCGGGCATGTCAGGCCGGCTGTCAGGCACGGCCGCCAGCAGTTCGGGCCAGTTTTGATGGATTTTTGCCACCTCCGGTTCTTCAAAGGGCTGTCCTCCGAGCAGCGAATTGGTGGGGTAGGTGAAATTGGGCAGGTAATACTCACCGATGGCCTCGTACACCCCGGCATATCCGCCGCTGGAATAGTAGATCCAGTCATTGCCCACGGTGCGCTTGAGCCATTCCGAGGGATGGAGCCAGTGCCGGGTTTTGGATCTGGCATGCCGGATTTCATGGTTCAGGTTGAATTCCAGTATCATCTCCCGGGTCTCCAGGCGGGAAAAAATGCCGTATTTCACCGGATAACTGACCTTGGCATACTCTGTGTTTTCCCGGACATTCAGGAAGATGGAAAGATCATCGGATCGATAGGCTGTTTCCGGATCTGTTATCATAAAAGGATCGTTTAACTGAAGCAAAAGAAATTCTAACCTGTTTTATCGTTAACTCATTGTGGCACCTCCATAGCGGGAGGCTCCCTGAAAAACCAAATATTAATACTATAATTTTCCCTGGTCTCATGGCAATGGTTTTTTGGATTGATCGCCCGTACGCTCCTGATGCAAGTGTTGACCTGTCCCCCTAAAACAGGTAATACAGGGCCTGAATAACGGCCATGCCCTGAGCGGGTACAACAAAATAAAGCTGTTAGCCATTAGCTGTTAGCTGTTAACTGGTAGTAACCAGCAGGGAAAAATTTGTAATTGTTTACTGGAAGCTGATTACTGACGGCTGATGGCTTTCAGAAAAAAATCAGACACAAAGGCGGATAACAATGAAAGTGCTATTTCTGGAACCCTTTTTCGGCGGATCCCACCAGGATTTTGCCACTGGTTTTGCCGCCCATTCCCGGCATGATGTGACCCTGGTGACCCTGCCTGCAAGTTCCTGGAAGTGGCGTATGCGGGGAGCGGCACTGGCGTTTTTGCAGAAGATAAAAAATATTGCCTCTTATGACCTGGTGTTTGCCACAGATATGATGAATGTTGCAGATTTTCTGGCACTGGCAGGCCCGGACCGACCGCCCCTGGTTTTGTATTTTCATGAAAACCAGCTGTCCTATCCCCTTTCTCCCAGGGAGAAAAAAAGAACACCGGATGTGGGGCTGGGCTTTATCAATATCACCTCTGCCCTGGCTGCTGACCAGGTGTTGTTCAACTCTGCATTTCATTTGGACGCGTTTGCAAAAGAGGCCCGAAAACTGATAAAGCAGATGCCGGCGCCCCGTCCGTCACAAATGGTCAACCGTATTTTAGAAAAAACCCGGGTGGTGTATCCGGGCTGCCGGTTTTCGGCAGAACCGGTTACTGTGACGACCTGTTCGTCAG
>JAABTU010000184.1 GCA_011389715.1 Desulfotignum sp. | reverse complement strand
CATTAGTGTTGATTGAATAATCTTTTTTAAGAAAATTTCAATCTCCTTTAAAAAACATCCGTATATCAAAAGAGGCAATTAAAATATCTGATCCCGTATTCTATCTTTAATTTAAAATATTAAAAATTTGAAGTTTATTCTTCGACACTCACCACAATGATGGTCAGGTCATCATGCTGTGCAAGAGAGTCTTCAAAGTCATTTACCCTCTTGACAATATTTTTTAAAATTGATTCAGTCGGGATAAAACCTGAGTTTTGAACCTCATCTATAAGACGCTCAAAACCAAAAAGTTCTTGTTTATGATTCATGGCTTCCACGATACCATCAGTATAAAAAACAATTTTATCCCCGGGGTGCAGATCAATTTTAGTTTCCTGATAATCAACGTCTTCCAGTAATCCCAAGGGAAATGTGTCCCCGATGGTTTCAATCAGGCTTGCCTTTCCGGTTTTGGAAGACAGATGAATCGGCTGGGTCTGGCCGGCACTGCAAAGGCGCAGGGTTTTGTCATCTGCATTTAAGACAGCATACAGAAGCGCCACGAACATGCCGGTTTTTATATCTTTTTCAGTCCTGCGGTTGGCCTGTTTCATAATGCTGTCAATGCTCAGGTTTTCTTCAGAAAGCATTCGGAAAATGCTCATGGAGGCCGACATGACAAGGGCTCCTGAAACGCCTTTGCCGGTTACATCGCCGATGAGCAGCCCCACTCTTTTGTCGCCCATATCAATAAAATCATAAAAATCACCTCCCACCTCTCTTGCGGACAAAGAAACTGCAGCGATTTCAAACCCTTTAATTTGCGGACACTTCGTGGGCAGCATGCTTGCCTGCAATTCCCTGGCAATGGAAAGCTCTTCTTCCATGCGTTCTTTTTCAATAACTTTTTCTATCATCCGGGCATTTTCAAAAGCCACTGCCCCTTGGTTGGCAAGGGTATTGAGCAGATTGATATCTTCTCTCCGGTAAAACTTTCCTGATTTCTTTTCTCCAAGGGATATCAGTCCGGTCAGCCGGTTCTCATAGATCAGGGGCACAATAAGGGTTGCCTGGAGTAAATCAAACGCATTTTTGCACGATACCCTCTGGTCCTCAAAAAAAAGGTCTGCCTCAATGTCATATACGGTCACCTCTTTTTTTCTTTCTGATATTTTCTGAATAAAAGGTTCATCTGCAGCCAGTATCGGGTTTATTTCTTTTGGATCCATGATATTGTTTTCAGGTGTTTCCACTGATTCAGCCTGAACTATGGTTTTATCCTTCCTTCCTTCCTCATGGACGGCTGTTTTTTCACCAGATGGAAATGTTTGTTCCAATTGGGGTTGACGTCTGGATATTTCTCTTTTACCCGCCGAGGTAAGGCATTCATATGTTTTGTTTTCCGGGTTCAAGAGCATAACGCACCCTGAATCTATAAACATGGTATCCAGGGCTGTGTCCATGATACTTTTTCCTATTTGATCCAGGTTCAGCAAAGACCGCATCGTCTCGCTGATCTTCTGGACAATTTCCTGGTAGTCATATTCAAGGCGGTAAAAAACACGGTCTATGATTTTCTGTGCCCGATTGCGGATCGGATTGAAAAAAAGTACCACAGTCAGAATAAAACACAGCGGGAACATGGGAGACTTAGTAATTTCATATCTGCCAAAGGCCATGTTGGACACCAGCACAAACAACCCGTAAATCCCAGTGATTGATGCAGTGGTGAGAATATACCCGTAGGTGCGCCTGATGATCATATCGATCTCAAACAGATCATGCCGCACAATGGCATAGCCGATGGACAAAGGGAAGAAGACAAGAAAAAACAGGTAGAAAAATATGGGATTGGAAAAAAAGGAAAATTTAAAAACCAGGTCGGTCAAAATTTCGATGGTGGGGATAAACAGCGCAAGAATGATCCCGGTGAGTACGACGGCTGATTGAAGTCTGATTGCCGCAGAGGTGGTTTTTACATAACTGTAGATGGTTGAACCCAGAAAGAGGAGGATAGCGGCGAACAGATAGAAAAGTGCGGTATTCAATAATAAAGGCGGCATCAATTGAACCAAACTTCCGGAATGATAAATCATGGCAAGGATCGCCAGCGTTAAAGAGACCAGGTATGGCGCGATGATTCGCGCTCTCGTTTTGGTCAGAAAAACCCTTTGTTGCGGAAACACGCCGGTCAGGTGAATGATGGCTGCAGGGAGGACTGCCGGCACCAGAATGACAACACCTTGCAGCCAAGGGGGCCTGAAAAAATAACTGGGAGCTAAATAGGTGATGTATATGCCAATAGCCGTGGTCATCACCAGAAAAGCCCAGCTTGCACTGTCGTAGGGCTTCATCAGAAAAACAATAATACCCAGTCCAATAAATATGGACCCGAGAATCCAGAAAAGGCCGCTTTGGATGAAAACCCTTTTAAACCCCAGCCGTTCTGTGGTGACTGATATAGTATGGGTCTTCCCATCCCTTTCTATCGTATAAATATTTATATGACCTATCTGGAGATCTGTCAGTCTGATCGCTTCATCCAGGGTCTCATAGGGTTCACCATTTATGGCCAGTATTCGGTCTCCTTTCCTTAACCCTGCTTTTTCCCCAAGGGGAAATGTGGCACCCACAATTTTTGGCCCCAGCTCGATGGACGTCTGCCAGCCTTTATTCGGTGCAGACTGCCACATGATCATGTTGGCAAGAAAGAGGATCTGGGTGGCAAGCGCAAAAACTATCAGGCCGGTAAAAAGTACTTTTTGAGAACCCTTGTTTCCTTTAGCTTTGTTATAAGATTTCAAGGATTCACGACCTTTAACGTATGGGTCTTTCGAAATACCGTCACGATCACAAGACCACCGATCACGGCAAAGAGGCAATAGACAAACCAATCGCCATATCTGGTATACAAGGTCGTTTGTAAGGACAATGGAATTTGTCCAACCACATAGCCTTGAATATTTAAGGCATTTGAATTATTATCCTTAACCATGGCGGTTATCCGACCGCTTGGCTGGATTATGGCTGAAACGCCAGTGGGGGTAATCCGAAGAATAGCCATCCGGTTTTCAATGGCTCTAAACACATTCATCGCCAGCATCTGATAATGAGCTGACGGAATATCAACAAAGGTCTCGTTGGTCATGCTGACCATGAAATCAACCCACTGGGCAGTCATTTTCCTAAACTGGTCCGGGAACAGGTTCTCCCAGCATATCTGCACCCCGAACCTGGCCTGGTCCATCTTGAAAATGGTCAATTCCTCACCGGGCATGTAGTCGGTTATTTTTGAATCAGTAATCCATGAAGGCCATTTTATATAATCCCGAAGGGGCAGGTATTCATCAAAAGGAACCAAACGAATTTTATCATATCTTCCTATAATCTTTCCCTGAGGAGAAAAAAGAAAGACGGAATTGCTAACCCTTTGCTCTTTTCTCATTTTTTTGTTGAACTTATCATAACTGCCGGCTCCTGCCAGCAGGAAAGACGAACTTTCCCGTGCCATATCAGAAAGCAGCCCTGTCATTATCAGGTCGCGGGGTATTATTCCGGTGACCGATGATGAGGGCCAAAGAATCAGATCAGGTTCAAATTTTGCAGCTTCAAGGCTTAACCGACGATAGGTCTCGTAGATCGTTTCTCTGTAGCGGGAGTCCTTTCCTTCTTCCCAGTAAATATTTCCCTGTATAAGCGCCGCCTTAATGTTAACAGCTTTCCTTTCCTCGTTTAACTCTGATCGTCCGGAAAGATAAGATGCAGAAAACAAAAAGATCACACCAACAAAAATACCCACAGCTGTTCGCCAACTGCTTTGTTTGCAGCCGGCCGGCGAGATCCTTGTGCACGATGCACTGAAAAAGGGAAAGATGAGCTCAACCACTGCAATATTGACCAGGACAATGAGAAAAGACACACCATGCACACCCACATAAGATGAAATTCGGGCCACAGGCAAAACCGAGTACTGTGAATATCCGAGAATCCCCCAGGGGAAGGAAAAAGATGCCAAATGGATGTGCAGGTACTCAAAAACGACCCACACTGCCGGGAAAGTCAAAAAGTTCCACCTTGGAGCGTTCTTTTGAAAATAGTGGGCGCAAACGCCAAACAGTCCAAAATAAAAGGCATTGCCCAGAACCAAAAGGATCCAATTGACTGGATTTGCCCCGTCTAACGTTATGGTCCACCACAAAAGAACCCCAAAAAACAAACAACCTGTCACCAGTGAAGCCCAGAAGGCCATAGCTGGTCGTGTGCGTTTTATTAACAGAAAAAGCGGGACCAGAGCGATCCATGCGAGAAAGTGCCAGTCAAAGTTCGGGAAGATCAGTATCAGCAAACCAGCTGACAGGCCTATGGAAAATATGTCGGGAAAGGCTTTTGCCGCTATGCTTCGTTGCCATACCATAAAGAGTGAACCTCCTCGCAACCCTGCTGAAATGTGATGGCTGCATATGCCCCTTTTCGCAAAGGGGCATATGCAGTTATTACAGGAAAAGCCCGATCAAATTTTATTCGGGTTTGGCGGATAACTCCACATCCACAAGGACGATTATATCCATTAGCATGCAACCAGAACAGTTCGGATCCGGATCCGGATACATTTCCTCTACCAGTCCAAAATTTTTCAAACTTTTTAGCTTAATGTCCATTGCCTGACCGGAAAAAAACGCTACTTCTATCGGTTCTTTAAAAATATCCTTTAATACCTGCTCTATTGAATTTGGGTCGCTAACAGTTATCTCATAAGGATATTCCCCGTG
>JAABTU010000183.1 GCA_011389715.1 Desulfotignum sp. | reverse complement strand
ACTTTTGGAACAGGAAAGCGCCGAACCGAATAATCTTGACATGACATCACTATCTGATTACAATTTGATTTCAAAAAATGAAAGCATGATCAGGAGGGCGCAATGAAAGCAATAACAGTCCGAGGTATAGCGCCGGATGTAGCCTTGAAACTCAAGGAAATCGCATCAAAAGAAAACAAAAGCCTCAATCAGCTGCTGCTTGATTTGATTGAAATCCGTGTAGGGATGAAAAAAGAGAAAAAATTTACCCGCAGATATGATGATCTTGATTCTTTGTTCGGCAAATGGTCCCAGCAGGACTTTGAAGCCATCCAGGCAAAAATTGATGAAGAAAGAAGTATTGATCCGGAAATCTGGAAATGAAAAAAATCCTGATCGATACCAATATTTATTCCCATGCCATGCGTGGGGATCATTACATCCCCGGGGTGCCGGGGTTCATCGACTCTCCCCTGGGCTTCCGAATCACCCGGCTGTATCAGCTGATGGAGGATTTCTGGGACCAGGAGGCCAATGAATCTTTGTAAAAAATACTGCTGTCGCAAAGGCAGGCATATTAGAACGTTCAGCTCTAAGTATTTATGGCAACGATTCAATATAGAAATGCCATCCTTGAAAAACTTGCCAAAGCCATGGGTCTGAGTGTTGAACAGTTGAGGGATTGATCCATTTACCGCACATAGGCCAGGCCCGGCAGCCATGTGACCAGATCAGGCCACATGGCAACGATAAAGAGTCCAAACAACTGCAATATCACAAAAGGAATAACGCCCCGGTAAATATGGCCTGTTTTGATCTGGGGCGGGGTTACCGCCTTAAGATAAAACAATGAAAAACCGAAAGGCGGGGTCATGAATGAGGCCTGAAGATTTATGGCCAGCAGCACACAGATCCACAAAGGGTCAAAGGCAAAATCATCCACCAGAATCGGTACCAGTACCGGTACATGGATAAAAATAATCTCAATGAAATCCAGCACAAATCCGATCAGGAAAATCACCCCCATGACAATGGCCAGTACCACCCATTTGTTATGATCATGGGCGATATCGAGCAGAAAACCACGGATCAGTTCATCCCCGTTGAGTTCCCGGAATGTCAAACCAAAGGCATTGGCCCCGATCAGAATAATAAAAACCATGCTGGTCAACCGTGTGGTGGTGGTGGAGACCTGCTTCAGGATTTCCAGGTTGAACCGCCTGTTCCAGACTGCCAGTGCAACCGCACCGATACATCCCACAGACGCAGCTTCTGTGGGAGATGCTATCCCGGCAAAAATGGATCCCAGCACAGCTGTAATGAGAACCAGGGGCGGAAACAGTGCCCGCAGCGTCTTTTTCCACAATGCCTTTGCGGTGGGGCTTGTGCCGTCGTCCAGAGTCACAGTGGGAGCGATGTCAGGCCTGATGATGGCTGCCACGAAAATATAGGCCATATAGAGCAGAACCAGAAGCAGTCCGGGCAGCAGGGCTGCCATGAACAGATCTCCCACCGGGATCTGCACAATGGTGGCCAGCAGCACCAGGACAATGGAAGGGGGAATGATCTGTCCCAGGGTGCCGGAAGCACAGACGGTTCCTGTGGCAAGCTCAGGTCTATAGCCATGGCGCAGCATGGTGGGAACAGCCAGAAGGCCCATGGTCACCACTGTGGCGCCCACAATGCCGGTGGAAGCACCGAGAAGCGCTCCTACCACCACCGTACTTATGGCCAGTCCGCCTCTGATCCGACGGAACACAAGCCCCATGGTTTCCAGCAGTTCCTCTGCCAGTCCCGATTTTTCGAGGGTTACCCCCATGAAAACAAACAAGGGAACGGCAATGAGCACCACATTTTTCATGGCCCCCCAGATACGCAGGGGCAGCAGTTCAAAAAAACCCCATCCAGATCCAATGGCCCCGAACACCATGGCTGTGCCGATAAGTGTAAAAGTGACAGGAAAACCTGCCAGCAGCAGGATCGTCAACGCAAGAAACATCCAGCCAGCCAGGTATTCAGAACCCATTACAGCATTTCCTTTTGATTTTCATCCGGTGGTGGTTCCAGCAGGATATACAGATTTCGAATAAACATGGAGATGCCCTGCAATAAAAACAGCACATAACCAAAGGGAACACATGCCTTTATTATAAATCGAAAAGGAATGCCGCCGGGATCAGGGCTGCCTTCCAGAAACGCAAACGACTCCCAGGCAAAAATCCAGGATGTATAAATTATCAAAAGCGCCCCCGGAAACAAAAAAAAGATACAGCCCAGTACATTGATCCAGGCCTGCCCTTTGTTTGACAGGCGCTGGTAAATCACATCCACCCGCACATGCTGATCATATAGCAGGGTATAGCCGGCAGCCATCAAAAAAATAAAACCAAACAGGTGCCACTCCAGTTCCTGGACAAACACAAAACTGGTATTTGCTGTGTACCGCATGACCACATCAATAAAAACAACAGCCACCAGAAGGACCACCACCCAGGAGACCAATCTGCCGGTCCACTCGTTGCAGCGGTCTATTCCAGCGGCCATTTTTTTTAAAAAAGATCCAATCTTCATCCCCCTATCCTTTTAATGGATAGCGGTCTGCAAGACTCTCATAGTAGGGTTTTTCCGAAATCTCACCCCAGGGGCCGATAATTTTCTGGAACTTCTGGAAGCTTTCATTCACTTTTTTGGCCATGGGATCTGAGGCAGCAATGTCTGAAACCACCTGTTTCGAATGGACCTTTAATTTCGACAAAACATCGTCCGACAGCCTGAGTAACTCAACTTTGTGTACCTCGAGTAGTTCTTCAAGGGCCTTACCGTTTCCGGCATTGAAACCCTGGGTGGTCCAGTTATTGGCCTGGGCACAAGCAGCATCCAGAATGGCCTGAAAGTCCGCCGGCAGTTCATCATAGGCTTTTTTATTAAAAATAAATTCAACAAAAGGACCTGGTTCATGCCAGCCGGGATAATAATAATACTTGGCTACTTTATAAAACCCCATGAGCTTGTCATGAAGCGGGCCGATCCATTCGGTGGCATCAATCACACCACGTTCCAGGTTGGTAAAAATTTCACTGGCCGGACAGAGTATAACGGTTGAGCCCATTTCGGCCATGACCTTTCCTCCCAGTCCAGGGATCCGCATCTTCAACCCTTTGAAGTCATCAACTGTTTCAATTTTTTTATTGAACCAGCCCGCCATCTGGGGGCCGGTACTGCCCCCGGGCCGGGGAAGGACCCCGAACGGGGCATAGGTCTCTTCCCAAAGCTTGAGTCCGCCGCCAAATTCATACCATGCTGCCATGCCGGCTGCATTAAGGCCAAAGGGAACTGCGGCAAACCACTGGGCTGCCGGGGCTTTGCCTGCCTGGTAATACCCGACCCCTGATCCTGCCTGCACCGAGGTGCCTTTTCTCACTGCATCAAATGTCTGCAAGGGGGGCACCAGTTCTCCGCCGGCAAATACCTTTATCTGGAACTGGCCATCACTCATCAATGCCACTTTTTTGGCCAGCAGTTCTGCTGCATCCTGGAGATACGGCAGTTTTGGCGGCCAGGTAGTAACCATTTTCCATCTGACCTGTTTTTTTGCATGCACAGCAGGTGCATGTATCAGACTGCCCGCGGTCACTGCAGCAACGCTTCCAATTGCGGCTTTTTGTAAAAATTGTCTTCGTTCCATGGCATCTCCTTTGATTTGGGGTAAACAAACAACCTGTGATGCGATAATACAGTTAAGGTATAGCTATTTCAGATATAGCCAGCCATTTGTGCCAAGTCAACCCTATATTTGACAACACCTGAGCAAAAGGTTTATTTTTTCAAAATAGTTCTTATTTTAAACATAATAAAAAAATGCACAAACATACGATGTCTCAGATAGAAGTGCATTTTTAGTTTTTACAGAATCATCGGGTGCCAGCAGCATTAAAAAAAAACCGTATATTAAAAGACCGGGAGGTTTAAGAAATGAAAAAAAGTTTTCTTACCATTATTGTTATTGCCATGCTTGTAAATCTTTTTTCCTGCGCCACCACGCGAACCCAACAGGAACAGGGGACTGCTGTGGGCGCCGGGGTCGGTGCAGGTCTCGGGGCTGTGCTTGGGCAGGTCATTGGCAGGGATACGGAAGCCACCCTGATCGGTGCCGGGATCGGTGCTGCCTTAGGAGGTCTGACCGGCAACCAGATAGGGGCCTACATGGACCAGCAGGAGCAGGAGCTGCGCAATGCCATTGCCGCATCAGAATCTGCCAGCATATCCAGGGAACAGGATATTTTACGGGCAACCTTCAAAGGAGAAACCTTTTTTGATTATGACAAAAGCACATTACTGCCCGGTGCCTATGCAGAATTACGGCGGATCTCCGATATCCTGAGCAGATATCCCCGGACCATCATCGAAGTGGGCGGCCATACTGACACCAGGGGTTCGGAAGAATACAACCAGCGCCTGTCGGAAAGAAGGGCACAAGCCGTTAAAAACGAACTGATCAGCAACGGGGTGATGTCCCGGCGGATCAATGCAGTGGGATATGGGGAATCGCGTCCCATATCCTCTGACCATGCAATGAACCGTCGGGTTGAAATCACCATTGTGCCCATCAGGCAGGGATGAGGAATGAGGATTGAGGATTGAGGGTTTCCTTGTTCCCCCCTCACACCTCATACCTCACCCCTCACACCTCATCAATACCGCCCCAGCACCCGGAACGTTTCTGTTTTTTCTTCCAGGCTTTCCTTCATGGGGGCCAGATCCTTGTGCAGGATATCTGCCTCCAGGTCTG
>JAABTU010000182.1 GCA_011389715.1 Desulfotignum sp. | reverse complement strand
GGCAGACCTCATAAAAAACCGGACCCACATACATACCAGGGATATCCGGATGGCCACCTGGCCCCATGAAGGCGGACAGGTTATTGTTTCTGGAGAACTGCACGATATCCGATATATACCGGTGTTTGATATTACAGGCCAGGTGCGTGAACCCGGCACCATTCACCACATCCGCCTGTTCTGCCTGGTGGCCCCTGACCCGCTGCGCATCATAGAGGCCCAGGCAGACATGCCCACCATTCCCATGGAAGAATGCCGCACCACCCTGGACCGGGTCCCTATGCTGGAAGGGCTGGAAATCAAACCCGGGTTCACCCGCAAGGTGGCGGAGATCATGGGAGGCACCAGAGGATGCACCCATCTTTGCACCCTGACCAAGGCCATGGCCCAGGAGATGGTCCATGGATGGTTCACAGAAAAACGCCGGAACCCCACACCTTTGCCGGACAACATCGAAGATATCAAAGAAAGCGGATTTCTGGTGGATTCCTGCCGGATGTGGCAAAAGGACGGACCCAAGATCCAGGCCCTGGAACAGGCCATTCAACAGAACTGATTCACGATACCGTTTGCCAGCCTTAAAAATATTTTGAAAAGAGACTCCCGGACATCAGGGTGTCAGGCAGATGGTATTACTGCCTGATGGCCAGGCGTTTTTCAACAAATGATATGGACCGGGACAAAGAAAAGGTCAGGACAAAATACAAAAGGGTGATGGTGATCCAGATTTCAAAGGTCAGAAAAGTGGCAGCCATAAGTTCCATGCCCTGGAAGGTGAGCTCCTGGACAGAGATAACCGAAACAATGGCGGAATCTTTGATGGTGGAGATAAACTGGCCGGCCATGGGGAATGCAACCTTGCGGAACGCCTGGGGCAGAACCACCAGCCGGAAGGTTTTGAACTGGGACAACCCGATGGACCAGGCAGCCTCCCACTGGCCTGCGGAAATACTGTTGATGCCGCCCCTCACGATTTCAGAAATATATGCCCCTTCATAGATACCTAAGGCAATCGCTGCTGAGACAAATGCATTTATCTGCCCTGCGTCTGCACCGAAAAACGACACCATCGTCCGGATGGTGTCTGACTGGCTGCGCAGCCATATATCCAGGCCCAGGGCATCCAGAAACTGGCTGGAGACAAAATAGTAAAAAAGAATCACCAGCACCAGAGAGGGGATGTTCCGGGCGGTTTCCACATAAAACCGGCTGATCAGCCGGCTGGCAAAGCCTCCTTTGGCACCCATGACACCGGAAACGGTTCCCAGAAAAAAGGCCAGCACCATGGACCAGACGCTCAGCTTGATGGTGGTCATAAAACCCTGCAAAAGCATATTGGTCTGAAGCCGGCCCGTGGCCGGGTCCCTGAACAGAAAATATCCGGGAATGATATCCCATTCCCACTGGTAATCCAGGACCCGGACCATGCGGACAAAAAAAAAGACAACAGCAGCAGCCACTGTAATAACCACTGCCAAATCCACCAGGGTAAAGGGTCTGGCGGGTTTATTTAACAAGGTCTTCCCATTGTCTGGATTCAAACCAGTATGCTTTTTTCTCCGCCAGAAAACCCTGGGCCCGGGCGTTCAGAATCCAGTTGTTGAAATAATTGAGGGCGTCATGATCCCCTTTGCTGATGGCAAAGCCGATGGGCTCTTTGGTGAAGTTCTCCTTTAAGGGCACAAACAGCTTGTCCGGGTATTTCAAGGCATGGAACACAGGCATGGGAGCGGAAGACACAACTGCATGGACCCGGCCCAGATTCAGTTCCTGCAGGGCCTGGCTTTCATTTTCAAAAAGGCGCAGCCGGGCTTTGGGCAGGTATTTTCTGGCAGCCTGTTCTGCTGTGGTGCCCATGCGCACGGCAATATCAACTTCCTTTTTATTAAAATCCGCCAAAGTGGAGAAGCCATCCGCTTTTTTTTGATGGGCCACCATGGACATACCGGAATAATCATAGGGCATGGTGAAATTCACCTTCAGGTTGCGCTCAGGAGTGATACCCATCCCCCCGATGATCACATCAAACTTGCCGGTCATCAGGGCCGGGATAATGCCTGACCAGGCAGTGGGAACAAATTCCACCGCCACCCCCATATCTTGTGCCAGCTTTCTGGCCACATCGATTTCAAATCCGATGAGTTTGCCATGCTTGTCCTTCATGGCCCAGGGCACAAAGGTGGACATGCCCACCCGGATCACGTTGTTTTTCTGTATTTTTTCAATAATGCTCTCTTTGGCCAGCTGGTTTCCCATTTCTCCGGCCAGGCAGGTGGAATATGATATGAACAATACCGCCAGCAGTGTAAATCCGATTTTTTTCATGGAACCTCCTTATTTTTTGCAGATGTATGGTTAATGAACATATTTCATCCGGTTTTCAAAGATGCGGATGATAAAAGAAAGTGTAACAGTCACTGACAGGTAGCATAATGCCACAGCAAACCAGATTTCAAAAGTCAAAAATGTTTCAGATACGATTTTTTGGCCCTGCATGGTCAGATCATAAATGGAAATAGTACTGACCAGAGCGGAATCCTTGATCAGGGAGACGCTCTGGCCGGCCAGCATGGGAAGGGTCTGCCGCAGCATCTGGGGAATGACCACCCGGTAATATATCACTGACGTCGGCAGCCCGATGCTCTGGGCCGCCTCAAACTGGCCCCTGGGTATGTTGATAATGCCTGACCGGATGATTTCCGATGAATACGCCCCTTCAAACAGGCTCAGGGCAATGACGGCTGACACAAATGCAGACAGGCCCAAAACAGGTGATATCACAAAATATATGACAAAAATCTGAATCAGCAGCGGGGTGTTGCGGATACCTTCCACATAACACCAGGCCAGCACCCGCAGTGAGATAAATGGCGACAGCCGGGCAAAAGCAGAAAACATGCCGAAGATTAAGGACAAAAAAAGACTGATGGCTGATATCTTTAATGTGACCAGCAGGCCCTGGAGCATGACCCCTGATACAAACTGCCCTTTTTCAATGGAAAAAAAATAGGGAAGGATCCGGTACCACTGCCAGTTATAGGAAAGGTTCCGGTATCCCGTCACCACGACCAGGGCCACAAGGATCACAAATATCCCTGAGGTTATGACATTTTTTCCCTGTTTCATTGCCTTTCCTTAGGTATTACAAAAAGGCAAAATATCACAAAAAGCCGGAATCCGCCACCTTTTATTGTGTGTTCTGCTCTGAAACAGGGGGCAGAATGGTCTGAAAATTGCGGTTTTCAGTCATATCACCTGGTCTGCAAAATGTGCAGAATTTTCAAAACAACCACCCGGTTATTTGCAGAAACAACAGAATAGGTAATATCTCCCATGCGAATGGATGCATCTTTCATATCCACAGAAAACTGCTGCTGGTATGGATGTTCACTGTCAAGATCCAGCAGATACAGATCAAGACAGACCTGACCGGATACAAGGCCTTTGTAGACCAGGGCTGTGTTGGCAACCTCAACCCGGTCCCCCCGCGCAAGCACCACCCTGTCATCAGCTGCAAGGGCTCCGGATTCTGCCCGGGCAGGTTCAGACGTCTGCTGCCAGTTTTCATAACGTTCCTGAAAGCTCTGGGTGGATACATAATAGATGATGCCAAAGGGTATTGCCAGGCACAAGGCAATAAACAGTACGGCCAGCCATCTTTTTGGGTGGGTCTTTGCCATCTGTCTCTCCTGTGTCTTTTGATTGGACTGGATCACCGGATAATTGACTATAATAGCTGAAAATTTTCTTGTCAAACCCAAAGACAGCATGGTGGCACCCTTGCGTTTTGTTACACTTTTTATTAAACTTTATAGTAAGATTAAAACAAACTTGAAATGTAAGCACTAAAGGATGTGCCTGATACCATGCGCAATTTTCCTGACACCCTTGTCAACATCATCAAAAAAAGTGATCTGAATATCAACCAGATCAGCAAAATATCCGGGATCTCCAACACCTATCTGACAAAACTGCTCAAACACAAAATCAACCATCCGGGCAAAGACAAGATCGCATCCGTGCTTCTGGCCCTGAATTTTCAAATCACAGAGATCAATGAAGTGCTGGCGGACTATGACTACCAGCCTTTGAACCACCATGATATCCCCGAGATTTTAAAAAACAATCGGAACCGCCGGTTTGAAGGCCGGATTGTTCCCCATTTCGACTATATCTATTTTGAACTGGTCATGGCGGCCTTAGAAGCCATGGGCGGAACCAAGATCATCATTAAAGAGCGGCCCAGCGGGATTTTCATTCCCATGGACCTGTACATGATGAAAGAGTTTCCCATTGAATCCGATGACCAGGCAGCCCGGTTTTTCATGACCTTTACCCATGATGTGGTGGCAGAGCGCAAAAAACTGTTTCTGGAAAACTGCCGCAAAGGACACCGGTTTGAAACCTATATCTGCCAGGGGTGCCTGGAGGAAAGCCTGAAAAACAACATCGGAACCGAAGCCCGGACCGCCTCTCCCCGCAGGGCAGACCTGTTTGCCCGGTATTTTGCCAATGCGGTATCCGCTTTTTTAAAGTTTCCGGACCAGCATCTGCACCGGGTGGTGAAGCGGTGCACCTATTTTCAGTTCCAGATCCAGGATGCCGAAGGAAAAAACCCCAAGGTCAGCTTTACCTCGGACCGGCGCCACTATTTTCACAATGAATGGGAACAGCTCAGCATTGAAGGGTTTTTGTCCAATGCGCCGGGCATCACCGATCTGTTTTTCCGGGAAGTGGAAAAATGCAGGACAGCGGCCCGGCACACCGATGAC
>JAABTU010000181.1 GCA_011389715.1 Desulfotignum sp. | reverse complement strand
GTATTTCCTTTATTTAGGGGCGATAAGGTGATTGCTTCTATCTGTTTCGTCAAAGATTACAATATTCTTGAAAGAACCATTCCTTCCTTTTTACTGCCCCATAACAACAAAACCTTTGCTGATGGTACCCGGTTTACCTTTGCCAGTATCATCGGTTCTTCCCCAGTATTTGTAGAGGCAGTGAAGCATGCCAAAATGGCAGCGAATTCTCCCTCACCAGTCATGCTTTATGGCGAGACCGGTACGGGAAAAGAGCTTTTTGCACAGGCGATTCATAATTTCTATTATGGTAAAAAAAAACGGTGCATTGATGTAAATTGCGCAGCCATTCCGGATAATTTATTTGAAGGTATCCTTTTTGGAACCACAAAAGGTGCCTTTACAGGCGCCATGGACAGAATCGGCTTGTTGGAAACCGCTAATGGCGGGACCATTTTTCTGGACGAAATCAATTCCATGTCTCTGCCTATGCAGGGAAAACTGTTGCGGGTACTGCAGGAAAAAAAAGTTCGGCCTCTGGGATCTCTTTCCAGCATTGATCTGAATATCAAAGTAATAAGTTCTGTCAATGCGAATCCCAAAGAGCTGGTAAATCAGGGTGCATTTAGAATGGATCTTTTTTATCGGCTGGCAGTCATCTATATCCGTATCCCACCCCTGCGGGAACGGATTGCGGATGTGGAAGAACTCGGACGGCATTTTCTTCAAAAATACAGCCGGCAGATGGGAAAAAAAATACGAAACATATCACCGGATGTGATTGATTTTTTCTGGAATTACAGTTGGCCCGGCAATATCAGAGAACTGGAGCATGTGATTGAAAGTGCAGTAAATACAGCAGACAGGGATGAAACAGCCTTAAAGCTGAAACATTGTTACTTTGCCAATCTTTTGGGTATATCTGATAAGAACACTGTAAGAGCATCTTTGGAAAATCATCCAGAAATGGGATCAACCAGCTTCACTGACTTTTTATGCGACAAACACAGCGCCAAGTTTTCAGATGCTGGCGACAAGCCGGCTGACAAGACTTTAGAATTAAATGCAGGGAACAATCTTTTACGGACAACGCGTGAATATGAAAAAATACGTATTCTTCATGCATTGGAAAGAACCATGGGCAATGTTGCCAAGGCTGCAAAGTTGCTTGGCCTGTCACGTCAGCTTCTAGGGTATAAAATCAAAAAAATGAGCCTGCATTCTGCATTATATGAGATTAAAGCGAAATATCGGTAGCCCTCCTTTTCTCTCAATTAAAAAAATCCCTCTTGCAGCAGTTATAGACTGGTTAATCGGCAATTTTGTCAAATAAATTTTACAATTTGTAAAATTTTGTCAGCGCGTCAAATTTTTTATACCTGTTTTAATTTTACTCTTCTTTATGGGAAAATTACTACCCCCTGATTCAGCAATGCCTTTGTCCTTTATCTCTTCTCAAAAGCTGGCAAAAACCTACTGGTACGAAAAATGCAGAAACTGTGATGGGATGCAATATAATGTAGGGATGATTTGTTGTAATTATTTTAAAAAACAATCCATTATTAACAGGAGGGAAAAAGCAGATGCTCAACGAAGATCACAAAAAAACAGCTGGTGTAAGATCTGTTGAAAAAAAAGATGGTTTTCTGGGAAAATATGATCCAACACTTTTTTGGGGTACTTTAATTCTGGTTTCTGTTATTACCCTCTGGGGAATATTCGATCCTGAGACCTTCTCTTCTGCCATGTCAAGTTCTCAGGTTTGGATTTCAATCAATTTCGGCTGGTTTTTTATGCTGACTGTATCCATTTTTATTGTTTTTCTCGTCTGGGTCTCCTTGCGATACGGTAAAGTTCTTTTAGGACAAGAGGGCGAGCCTCCGGAATTCAGTTTTTTTTCATGGATAGCTATGCTTTTCAGCTGTGGAATCGGGATCGGGTTTATTTTTTGGGGGGTGGCCGAACCGCTTTACCATTACACTTCAACACCTTATCTGGCTGAAAGCGGAACACCTGAAGCAGCCCGGGTTGCCATGCAGATCAGTCTGCTTCACTGGGGTATTCACGGGTGGGCCTGCTATGCGGTTGCCGGCCTTGCCATTGCATATACCACCTATCGACTGAAAATGCCGCTTTCAGTTTCCAATGCACTGGTCGGGGTTCTGGGCAGTAAAACCGATGGTCTTTGGGGAAAACTGGTGGATTATCTGGCCGGGTTTGCCACGATTGCCGGAATTGCCACCTCTCTTGGCATGGGGCTGATGTCCATTCGTTTCGGGATCAGTCATGTTTTTGGTCTGGAGTTGGGAACGACAGGGTTGGTTGTGGTGATGTTTCTGCTCATAGCGGCCTACGTTGCCTCAGCAGTTTCCGGTTTGGATAAAGGAATCAAATTTTTAAGTGACCTAAACATGTCTCTTGCTTTCTGTGTTCTACTTTTTTTTCTTTTTGCCGGTCCCACTCTCTTTTTGTTGAATCTCATGGTAGATTCCATTGGCGCATACTTTTCTAATCTTGTGTTTATGTCGTTTTGGACAGACCCAATGGCCCAGGCAAGTGAAGGTAAGTGGATGGGATGGTGGACAATTTTTTACTGGAGCTGGTGGATTGCATGGGGACCGTTTGTCGGCGGGTTCGTTGCCAGAATTTCCAGAGGTAGAACCATCGGGGAATTTGTTTTTGGTGTGATTTTTGTGCCGCTTGTCATCACTATAGCCTGGTTCAATGTGGTTGGGGGTGCGGCACTCCATGCAGAAATCAACGGTACACTAGAAATGTATAAAGCGATTTCCGCTGATGCCGGTTCAGGCATTTTCACCCTTTTGACCCTGTATCCTATTGGCAGCTTGATCAGCATTGTCGTATTTTTCAATTTGATTATCTTTTTGGTAACATCCGCAGACTCCGCTTCCTTTTTTGTGGGGATGATCGTGTCCGGGGGCGAACTTGAGCCCAGTAAACCCATCAAACTTGTTTTTGGTTTTCTGATTGGTGCCATAACAGTGGTACTTTTGATAACCGGAGAGTTGAAAGCACTCCAGACGGCATCCATTGTAGCGGCCCTGCCTTTTGCGTTTGTCATGCTTGGCATGGTTGCATCAACCATAATTTTGTTGAAAAAAGAAGCGTGACCTTCAGGTTATTGGAATTATCATGAATAACGACGGGATACTATCGGCTTCGTCCGCAATTATCCGGAAAGCAAAGCTATTGGGGGCTGATATGGCAGGATTTGCCAGTCTTGATGATCTCATATCAGCTCCTTCTTTTACATTTGCGCCTAAAATGCCTGGAACTGATCAAGGGGTCGGTTCCAGAAACAATACCACGGGGTTGGATTCCGGAAAGGTGAAATGGCCCGAAAACTGCAAATCAATTCTTGTTATCGCGGTTTCACATCCCAAGGAAAGTCCGGAGATGGACTGGTGGTATGGGCGTGTGTCACCACAAGGCAATAAACATCTGATAAAAATAATCAAAGATTTATGTGACTGGATCTCTGAAACATTCAGTTTTGAAGTGTTTCATTTTCCTTATCATATCGAAAAAGGAGGCATTTATCTGAAAGATGCTGCTGTCATGGCGGGATTGGGTTGTATAGGCAGAAACAATATGCTGGTGACACCGGATTTTGGACCTCGTGTCCGACTGCGGGCCCTGTCTGTTAATGTCTCCATGCCATCCACCGGGCCAATTGCCTTTGATCCGTGCAGGCAATGCAGGGACATTTGCCGAATGGTATGTCCCCAGAAAGCGTTTGACAGACAGGTATATACAGTTGAGGCGTATGAACAGACAATGCTGCCGGCAAGATACGGGGAGTATTCTCGACCTGTCTGTAACAAGCAGATGCAAAAAAATATTTCTATGGCTATAGAAGAACCGGCGAATGATGCAGGCACGGAAAAACCGGTTAGAATCATCAAATATTGCCGAAATTGTGAGATGAGCTGTCCGGTGGGAAAACAATCTTAATCCTGGCGGTCCAGGCCTGATCCGGTTACTACATTTTTTGCCTGGTGGTGATCCAGGACTGGTAATCTTCCAGGGAAGCTGGAGAGAGCCCACAGGTTTCCAGGATGGGGAGGATATGGTCCAGGGTTCGCCGGGAGTCTTCAATATCCAATGAGTGATTGGCAACCCCGGCAAGTCCTTTTTGGGGCGGAACAATGGAGGTCACTACATTGGCGCCTGCATCCAGTCTGGCTTTTAATCCTTCAAGCCCATCCACATCCAAAGAGGCGGGGATAAGGCGATCATGAAGCACCAGCCGCATCACGGCAATGATCATGCGTTCTTTTACATTGTCTTGGGGAAAGGCCGCCGTCATGGGGGTGCCGGCTTGGGGAATAAAGGTCATGACTCTTGCCTGGTCAACGGAGAAATTTTTCATCCAGATAATGGAATGGGCCAGATCATCCAGGGTCTCGCCCACCCCGGTGAGTAGACCTTCCTCCACCAGCATTCCCAGGTTCTTGGCAAGGTGTTTTTTGGCCAGGCGCTGTTCAAAACACTGCCCCTGGCGCAGAAAATTGAATAGCGGGAGTGTGTGGGTCTCCAGGTAACAGGCATACCAGGTGACTCCGGTCTCTGCTAATTGTTTTATCACCATGTCTGGTAGGGCACCCGGAGAAATCATGACCGGAAGGTCGGTTTCTTTCTGAACTGCTTGGATCATGGAAATGACCCCATCAAATCCCGCCCCATTATTGGCATACAGTTTTGGATCCTCTCCCATAGTCAGGTCAATCAGATGCACCCCTGCAGCTGACATTTCCCTGGCCGCTGCCAGGAT